>NZ_CAXFCL010000286.1:0-31344 GCF_964000955.1 uncultured Abyssibacter sp. | reverse complement strand
GGGAGGCCGATACGATTTTCCCCGGCCACACGCACATGCAGGTGGCGCAGCCGGTCAGCTTCGGCCATCACATGCTGGCCTGGCGCGAGATGATCCTGCGCGATGCCGAACGCTTCGCCGACGCGCGCCGGCGCACCAACCGCATGCCGCTGGGCGCCGCGGCCCTGGCCGGCACGCCACATCCGATCGATCGCGGCATCACCGCCGACTTGCTGGACTTCGACGGCGTTTGCGAGAACTCGCTGGATGCCGTCTCCGATCGCGATTTCGCGATCGAATACTGCGGCAGCGCCAGCCTGCTGCTCGTCCACCTGTCGCGGATGTGCGAGGAACTGGTGCTGTGGACCAGCGCCGCCTTCGGCCTGATCGACCTGCCGGATGCCTTCTGCACCGGCTCCTCGATCATGCCGCAGAAGAAGAACCCGGATATCGCCGAACTCATCCGCGGCAAGAGCGGGCGGGTCATCGGCAGCCTGCAGACGCTGCTGGTGCTGATGAAGGGCCAGCCGCTGGCCTACAACCGCGACAACCAGGAAGACAAGGAGCCGCTGTTCGACACCGTCGACACCGTGCTGGCCTGCCTGCGCGTGTTCACGCCCATGGTGGGCGCACTGACCGTGCGCAAGGACCGGGCGCTGGCCGCCGCGGCCCAGGGCTTCGCGACCGCCACCGACCTGGCCGATTATCTGGTCATGCGCGGCGTGCCGTTTCGTGACGCCCATGCCGTGGTTGGCCGCTGCGTGCGCCGCGCCACGGAGGCCGGCTGCGATCTGGCCGAGTTGCCGCTGGCCGAGCTTCAGGCCGAATCCGATGCGATCGGCGACGATGTCTACGCCGTGCTCACCGTCGAGGGTTCGGTGGCGGCGCGCGATCACATCGGCGGTACCGCACCCGCGCAGGTCCGGGCCGCCATCGCCCGCGCCCGCGCCGGATCAGGCGTCTGAATCGGGCGAGGCTGGCGGACGGATCAGCCGGTAGAGCGAGGAAATGTCCTCGTCGCCATGCCCGGCCTCCATCAACCGCGCGTAATCGGCGCGGGTCTGCTCGCTGAGCGGAAGCGGCACGCCGACGGCGTCGGCCATGGCGGCGCAGATGCCCAGGTCCTTGGCGTGCAGGGCCACCTTGAAGCCCAGCGGATACTGGTCGCGCAGCATGGTCTTGCCGCGATGGTTGATGAACCAGTTGCCTCCGGCGCCGCTGCCGACGACGTCCACGACCTGCTCCATCGGCAGCCCCAGGGCTTCGCCGAAGGCCACGGCCTCGGTCACCGCCCGGTTGATCCCGGCGCAGAGCACCTGATTCACCGCCTTGGTGGCCTGGCCGGCGCCCACCGGCCCCATGTGGTGGATGCGTTCCCCCATGATGTCCAGCGTGGGCCGCGCCCGCGCGAAGGCATCGTCATCGCCACCGGCCATGATGGTCAGGCTGCCCTTGCGCGCGCCTTCGGTGCCGCCGGACACGGGCGCGTCGACGAAGGCGATGCCCCGTTCGGCGAGACGCGCGGCAACGCGAATCGCGGTGTCCCGCGCCACGGTGGAACAGTCGATCACCAGCCCGCCGGCCGCCATGCTGCCGGCGAGACGCTCGCAGACCTGTTCCACGTCATCATCAGCCGACACGCAGACCACGACGGTCGCGCAGGCGGCGCCCAGATCCTCGACCGATTCGGCCGCCGTCACTCCGTGGCGTTCGGCGAACGCGGCGGCACGCGCCGGACTGCGGTTGTAGACCGCGGCGAGCCGGCCGGCCGCGGCCAGATGCGCCGCCATGTGCTCGCCCATGGCGCCCAGCCCGATGAAGCCGGTATCGGCAGTGGAGTTACTCATGCGGTTGCTCCTGATGTCCGGTCTGGCCGCCGCAGGTCCAGCGGGTCGAGATAGGTGTAACCCTGCATCGCATGCCGGTAGCCGGCCAGGATCTCCGCCTGGTCGTCCTCGCCGAGCCCGGAGCGTTGCAGGCGCTCCCGGTAACAATCCAGCAGGCGCTCGGGTTCGTGATGCACCAGCGACAGCAGCTCGTCCGTGCGGTCGCCGGGCTCGGGACTTTCGAAGCGCCAGGCGCCGGTCGCGTCCACCTCGATATTGACCGTGTCGGTGTCGCCGAACAGGTTATGCAGATCGCCGAGAATCTCCTGGTAGGCGCCGACCATGGCGATCGCCATGCAGTAGGTTTCACCGTCGCGCAGCCCGTGCGCCGGCAGGGTTTCGGTGAGCCCGTTCTGCTCGACGTACTGGTCGATGCGCCCGTCGGAATCGCAGGTCAGGTCGCAAAGCGTGACGCGCTCGGCCGGCTGCTCGTCCAGGCGCGCGATCGGCACGATGGGAAAGACCTGATCGATGCCCCACACATCCGGCAGGCTCTGGAACACCGAGAGATTGAGGAAGTACTTGGTGGCCAGCCGCACGGCAAGGTCCTGCATCGCCTCGCGGTGGGCGGGGATGTCCGGATTCAGCCGCGCCAGCAGCCGGCGGTTGACCGCGGAGGCCAGCCGCTCGGCCTGGGCCCGCTCGCTCAGCGACATCTGCCCGTGATTGAAGGCCGCATGGGCCTCGGCCAGGCAATAGCCGGTGTCGTGGTAGACCTCCAGCGGCGGCAACTCGTCAATGCCGTCGTAGACGCGCCACAAATCAGTCAGCGGCAGCGGAGCGTCGTCGGGTCGCTCACCGGGCTCGGGAAGCACGCCGGAATCGGTATCGACCACCGACGTGACCAGCACGGCATGATGCGCGGTCAGCGCCCGGCCGGATTCGCTGATGATATGCGGCGCCGGCACATCGGCCTGCGCGCAGTGTTCGGCCAGCGCCCGGACGATGTTGTGCGCATACTCGTTAACCGAGTAATTCATGGAGCAGAAGCTGCGTGACCGCGTGCCCTCGTAGTCCACGCCCAGGCCTCCGCCGACATCGACACAATCGACGGGCGCGCCAAGCCCGCGCAACTCCACGTAGAGCCGCGCCGCCTCGCGCATGCCGTTCTGGATGTCGCGAACATTGGCGATCTGCGAGCCCAGATGCAGATGCATCAGATGCAGACAATCCAGCATGCCGGCCTCGCGCAGCCGCTCCACCGCGTCCAGCAACTGCCCGGCGGGCAGACCGAACTTGGATTTCTCACCGCCGGTGTTCTGCCAGTTGCCCGCACCCAGGGTCGCCAGACGGACACGCAAGCCGATACGGGGCCGCACACCCAGGGCCTTGGCCTCGGCCAGGATCACGCCCAGCTCGGACAGCTTCTCCACGACCAGCGTGACCTGGATGCCCAGCCGCAGCCCGTGCAACGCCAAGCGTACGTATTCCGGGTCCTTGTAACCGTTGCAGATCACCGTGCCGCCCTCGCGAACCATGCCCAGCACCGCGAGCAATTCCGGCTTGCTGCCGGCCTCCAGGCCGACGCGATCGCCACCGCAGGCGACGATCTCGCGGACAACGCTGTATTGCTGATTCACCTTGATCGGGTAGACGGCGGTGTAACCGGCCGCGTAGTCGAGATCCTCGCAGGCCTGGTCGAAGGCCGAACAAAGCCGCTGCACGCGATCGCGCAGCACCTCCGAGAAGCGCAGCAATACCGGCAGGCGCAATCCGGAGCCAGGCAGCGCGTTGACCACCTCGCTCAGGCTGACGCGCCGGTCGGAGCCCGCACCGACGCTGAGCTCACCGGCCTCCGTGATGTCGAAATACCCGTCGCCCCAGGTGGCGAGGTTGTAGAGACGACGACTGTCGTCCACCGTCCATGTTGCGTGCGGCATCCGGCCCTGATCCGAAGGTGGCGAGGTCACGGGACGGTACACTAGCCGCCCCGTTCAGAATGGATTCGCGATGTTAAACGCTGACCAGTGGTTTACCGAAGTCGAGAAGTCCGCCGCCAGCGCTTTTTCGCTGAAAGGTCGGCGGGTTCACGCGGAACAGACACCGTTCCAGCACATCGAGATTTTCGAGACCGAGCGCTGGGGTTACCTGATGGTGATCGACGGCTGCACCATGGTCAGCACCCGCGACAATTTCTTCTACCACGAGATGATGTCTCACCCGGTGCTCAGCACGCATCCGAATCCCGAACGCGTGGTGATCATCGGCGGAGGCGACTGCGGCACGCTGCGGGAGGTGCTGCGACATCAGGACGTCCGGCAGGCCACGCAAATCGATATCGACGAGCGGGTCACGCGCCTGTCCGAACAGTATTTTCCGGAGCTCTGCGAATCCAACGATGATCCGCGAGCCACGCTGGCCTTCGATGACGGCATCGCCTGGATCCGCAATGCGCCGAAAAGCAGCCTGGACGTGATCATCGTCGATTCCACCGACCCGGTGGGTCCCGCCGAAGGGCTGTTCAACGTGGCGTTCTACGCCAGTTGCCGGGAAGCCCTCGCCGACGACGGGCTGTTCATCCAGCAATCGGAATCGCCGCTGATCCATGCCGATATCTTCAAGGCCATGGGTGAGGCGATGCGCGAGGCCGGATTCAAGGCGACAACGCCGCTGTTCTTCCCCCAGCCGATCTATCCCAGTGGCTGGTGGAGTGCGACCATCGCCCACATGGGCGAGCTGTCGGCACCACGGTCCGACGCGACAACCTCATTCGCCTCGGCGCTGCAGTACTACAACCCCGCGACCCACGCCGCCGCGTTCGCGGTGCCACCAATGGTCCGGCGGCTGATCAGTTCCGACTGATCAGGCTGCCGCGGATTCGGATCGACGCGCCCTCCGGCTCCTCCGCTTCCGCCTCGGCCTGTTCCAGGCGTTCCCGCCAGAGTGCTTCCGTCGCCCCGCGGGAACAGTAGCGATCGCGCTGGGCACGGAACTCGGCCAGCCGCTTGCGCCGTTGATCCGGCGTCAGGCTGTAGGTCACACCGGTCGCCGTCTGGTCGTAGACCACCACGGCGCGCTCGTACATCGACACCCGATCCTTCGCGGCATCGCATTGTCGACGCACGGTCGTCCGAAAGCGCTCGGGGACCGCGCTGATCGGAAGCGCCCTGATCTCACGCGACTTCAGCAGCGCCGCGTTGACCCGCTGCGCGCTGGCAATCGGCTGGTCGGAATAGTGAACCTGCCCCGATGCGTCGGTCCAGCGGTACACACCCACCGCCCACGCGCTGGCCGGCAGTGCGATTCCGATCGCCACCATCAACAGGAGCATCGACTTCATTCGGGCCCCTCGCATTCAGACTCAACCCTCGTCTGGGCGGATTGCACGAGACGAGCCCGTTCATCCGCCGTCAGTTCCCGCTCGTTTCCTTGCGAATCCCGTTCCACCAGCCGAACCGCCGTCCGGTATTGCTCGAATTGTTCCCTGGCGGCGTCACATCGAGCCTGCCGGGCGAGTTCCGATCGCTCAGCCTCGGCTTCGGCACGACGTTCCGCGGCATCGGCGGCGGTGCCTGGCGAGAACGTCACCGTGTCGGTGCGGGATGCGGGTGGCGTGTCGCTGTAGTGCACCTGTCCGCTGTCATCAACCCAACGGTAGACCGCCGCGGGCGCCGCGGTCACCACGCCGAACAGCAGGCACACACCCATGACCGCCCCACGGTATCGCATGACCGCGCTCGCTGGCTGCGGCAAGGTCGCCGACGACGCCTCAGACGGCGTCCGCGCCCTGCTCTCCGGTGCGGATGCGCAGCACCTGCTCCAGCGGCTGCACGAAAATCTTGCCATCGCCGATCTGACCGGTCTTGGCCGCGGTCATGATCGCCTCGACAGCGTTGTCGATCATGCCGTCCTCCACCGCGATCTCGATCTTGACCTTGGGGAGAAAGTCGACCACGTACTCGGCGCCCCGATAAAGCTCGGTGTGCCCCTTCTGCCGACCGAATCCCTTCACCTCGGTCACCGTCATCCCCTGCACACCCACCTCGGACAATGCCTGACGGACATCATCGAGACGAAACGGCTTGATAATCGCGCTGATCATCTTCATCTGAGCGGCTCCTTGTCGCACATGAATGACTGGACGGCCCGAATTCGAGCACGCACACCGAGTGTAGCACCGCGCTCAAGCGGCACAGCAGCACCCGGAACAGTTTCGATAGGCAAAAGAAAAGCGGGCTGAACGCCCGCTTTTCCCGACCGAACCTGCCGCCGGCAACCGGCGGCAGGTTGATGTAGTCGCTTACTTGCCCGAAGGCGCGAACTCCGGATAGGCCTCCATGCCGCACTCGGAGATATCGACACCTTCCGCTTCTTCCTCTTCGGAGACGCGGATGCCCATGATCATCTTGATGATGAACCAGACAATCAGGCTGGTCACGAAGACCCAGACGAAGATTGTGGCCGCACCGACCAGCTGGCCGACAACGCTGGCGCCGCCGGTCACGCAGACCGCCATGACACCGAAGAAGCCGACCACACCGTGAACGGAGATGGCGCCGACCGGATCGTCGATCTTCAGCTTGTCCAGACCGATGATGGAGAACACCACGATGACACCACCGATGGCTCCGACGATGGTCGACATCAGCGGCGACGGCGATGCCGGATCCGCGGTGATGGCAACCAGACCAGCCAGTGCGCCGTTCAGCGCCATGGTCAGGTCGGCCTTGCCGAACAGGACCTTGGCGACGATCAGCGCGCCCACCAGGCCACCGGCGGCGGCGGTGTTCGTGTTCAGGAACACGTTCGCCACCTCGTTCGCGACACCGATGCCACCCAGCTTCAGCGTGGAGCCACCGTTGAACCCGAACCAGCCCAGCCACAGGATGAAGGTACCCAGCGTGGCCAGCGGCAGGTTCGCACCCGGGATGGCCTTGGCCTTGCCGTCAGCGCCGTACTTGCCGGCACGCGGGCCGAGCAGCAGGACGCCGGCCAGCGCGGCAGCCGCACCCGCCATGTGGACGATGCCGGAGCCCGCGTAGTCGCTGTAGTCCAGCTCGTACAGACCGAACACGGAATCGCCGTTCCAGGTCCAGGAGCCTTCCATCGGGTAGATCAGGCCCGTCATGACGACGGCGAAGATCAGGAACGCGAAGAGCTTCATGCGCTCGGCGACCGCCCCGGAGACGATGGACATCGCGGTGGCGACGAACACGACCTGGAAGAAGAAGTCCGATGCGCCGGCGTACTCGCCCATGTCACCGAAGCCGGCTTCGTTGGAAGCGGCCAGGATGGCGGCAACGGCTTCATCGTCCATGCCGGCTACCGTGGTGACGCCGGACAGGAAGTAGCCTCCGTCGTACATCAGCTCGTAGCCGCAGATCAGGTACATGATCGAGGCGATGGCGAACAGCGAGATGTTCTTGGTGAGGATCTCGGTGGTGTTCTTGGAGCGAACGAGACCCGCTTCCAGCATGGCGAAGCCGGCGGCCATCCACATGACCAGCGCACCGCACACGAGGAAGTAGAAGGTATCGATCGCGTATTGCAGCTCAAAAATTTCGTTTTGCATGATTCAGTCCTGTGCTCAGGGTTGAATGAAGACAACCTGATCGCGATCGATCAGAGTGCGTCCTTGCCCGTTTCGCCAGTTCGGATACGAATGGCCTGTTCCAGCGGCACAACAAAGATCTTGCCGTCGCCGATCTTGCCGGTGTGAGCGGACTTGCTGATCGCTTCAATGGCGGGATCAAGCTGCTCGTCGTCGACGGCGACCTCGATCTTCACCTTTGGCAGGAAGTCCACGACGTATTCCGCGCCGCGATACAACTCTGTGTGACCCTTCTGCCGACCGAATCCCTTAACTTCCGTGACCGTGATTCCCTGGACCCCGACTTCGGAAAGAGACTCGCGCACTTCGTCGAGCTTGAAGGGCTTGATGACTGCTACGAGTAATTTCATGGTTATGACTGCTCCTTTCGTGTGGTGGTAGAGCCGTCATCCCGCGGCTCTGAACAGCACGGACGGTGAACGCAACGGGCGTGCCAGAGTTTTCGATGGGGAGCGAACGCTGTGCGGCCCGCGTTCTGTAGACTTGGAAAACTCACATTTCCGGATCACATCAGCGTGGACACGCGACAGATCGACCAAATCGCCCAGCGGCTGGCGATGACCTTGCCGCCCGGGCTCAAGAGCCTGCGTCATGAATTGACGGACAACTTCCGGGCGATTCTGCAAAGCCAGCTGGAGCGACTGGATCTGGTCAGCCGCGACCGGTTCGAGGCCCAGGCCGCCCTTTTGGCGCGCACCAGCGAACGTCTCAAAGCGCTGGAATCACGGCTGGAAGCACTCGAAACCCGACAACGCGGACGCGGCTGAAGCTTGGGCCTGGCGACCGTCGCATCCCGCGCGCAGAACGGCCTGGATGCCACGCCGGTCGCGGTGGAGGTGCACGTCGCCGGCGGCCTGCCCGGCATGACCATCGTCGGCCTGCCGGAAGCCGCGGTCCGTGAATCCAAGGACCGGGTCCGGGCTGCGCTGGTCAATGCCGGCTTTCAGATGCCGGCCAGCCGCATCACGGTCAATCTGGCACCAGCGGATCTGCCGAAGGAAGGCGGACGCTTCGATCTTGCGATCGCGGTCGGCATCCTCGTCGCCAGTGGCCAGGTCGCAGGTGACCGACTGCAAGACTGCGAACTGCTGGGGGAATTGTCGCTGTCGGCGGAGCTGCGCCCGGTCCGTGGCGCGCTGTCATCCAGCGTGCGTGCTGGCGCCCGGGGCGCGACGCTGATCGTGCCCGAAGACAATGCCGCCGAGGCGGCACTGTCGTCCGGAACCCGGGTTCTACGCGCGGCGCACCTGCTGGAAATCTGCGCATGGTTGCAGCAGGAAGGGGAGCTCCCGGAGGCGTCGCCAGCCTGCGCGGGGAGCGCAGCGGTCAGCCCGCCGGACCTCGCCGAGGTCCTGGGCCAGCATCAGGCGCGTCGCGCCCTCGAGATCGCCGCGGCCGGCGGGCACAGCCTGCTGATGATCGGACCACCCGGCAGCGGAAAATCCATGCTGGCAGACCGACTGCCCGGCATCCTGCCGCCCATGAGCGAGCCGGAAATGCTGGAAGCCGCGCAGATTCTCAGCATCGGTCGGGACGGGTTTGCCGTGGAGCGCTGGGGATGTCGGCCGTTTCGCGCCCCGCATCACACGGCGTCCGCGGCGGCGCTGGTCGGAGGCGGCGCCCCGCCACGCCCCGGAGAAATCACGCTAGCCCATGCCGGCGTCCTGTTTCTCGATGAACTGCCCGAATTTCAGCGCGTGGTGCTGGAGGCGCTGCGCGAGCCCCTGGAAAGCGGGCGGATCGTGATTTCCAGGGCGGCCCAGCAGATCGAGTTCCCCGCCGCATTTCAACTGGTCGCGGCAATGAATCCCTGCCCCTGTGGCTATGCGGGTGATTCAGAGCAATCCTGTCGCTGCACCCCCGATCAGATTGCCCGCTACCGCAACCGCCTGTCCGGCCCGCTGCTCGACCGCATCGACCTGCAAATCCACGTCCCGCGCGTTCCGACGCGCGAACTGGCGTCCCGAACTGGCTCCGGGGAATCCAGCGCAGCCGTCAGGACACGCGTCATCGCCGCTCGCGCGCGCGCCATCGAGCGGCAAGGCCAGGCCAACCATCAGCTTGCCGGCACGTTGCTCGACGAACACGCCAGCCTGACACCCGAGGATCAGCGATTTCTGGTCGAAGCCGCGGAGCGCCTGCGCCTGTCAGGCCGGGGCCTGCATCGCAGTTTGCGCGTGGCCCGCACCATCGCCGACCTTGAGAACCACGCCCGGATCGGCCGGATGCACCTGACTGAAGCACTAACCTACCGAAACCAGCTTTAGTTTCGACAAAAACCGATGGCTGCATCGAGGCGGTGCATCGCGACAGCGCCATTCTGGTGCATGCCGCTGGCCTGAGCAGGTGCCGCTTCCGGCGCCAGGCGCGGCCGGCTTATTCCACCGGCAAGGCCCAGCTATACCCCACAACCGTGGAGAAACCACCGCCGGAGCCTTCCAGATACGTGAGCGCCAGGAAGAAATCCGACACGTTCAGGGACAGCCCCAGGTCGAAGTCGGCGTCCTGCGGATCGTCACCCGGCTGCGGATTCGGGTCCCGATTGACGGCGTTGTCGCCGATCGGCTCCAGATAGCCAACATGCGCGCCGATGGACGTATTGCTGGTCAGCGGAAAGTCGTAGTTCAGATCGAGATAGGCGTAGTCGTCGTCGTCCGGGCCGTCCACGCCGCCTGGCGCGTACCAGATGTACCCGGCGAACTGTCCAATGCCGATCCCGCCATAGATTTCGGTGATCCCGGAGCCGCCCTGACTGGGCTGCGACGGAAACGCGTAGTAGATCGCGCCGACATCGAACATCTCGTTGCCCCAGCCGACGTAATAGTCCACTTCCTCGTTGCCCTGAGTCGACGTGCTGGAGACCCACATGCCGGCGTATGCGCCGACGTTCGAACTCCAGTCCAGCCCGCCCCAGACCTGAGGCGACCCGGAGGCGACGCCACGAAAGACGTACTCGCTGGCTGCGCCGACGCTGGCCTCGAGTTCTGCGGATGCCGACGTGCTCGCCAGCAGGCCGAACCCGGCCAGCGAACCGGCGATGACGGGTTTCAGTCTGCCCATGATTTGACTCCCTCGGAATGCGTTGATCGCGGTGTGATCAGCGGCGCCAACCACCGTATCGGGCCGGCCCGCAAGAGGCCCCGCGAAACGCGGCGCCGAACAGCCGGGAGCCTACCCCAGCACCAGACACAAAAAAAGAGGACCGCCGTAGCGGTCCTCCTTCTTGATGGCTCTCCTGGTATCAGGAGTTGGCGATCAGATGTCGAACGCGTAGCCACCGCTGACGATGAACTTCGGATCGTCGTCTTCGATGTCGGTGCCGACGAAGGCCAGACCGACCGACAGACCGGACTCGGACTCAGCCGAGATACCGAAGCTGTAGTCGAGGTAGGCGTCGCCGTCCGGGGTAAAGGCTTCGTTGCCCTCGCCGCCGTTGTGCTGGATCGAGGCGTCGAAGGAAGCCATGTCGGTGATCGGAGCCGAGAAGCCGACGCTCACGCCGTAGGCGGACTCGTCCACACCGAAATAGGTATCCGGAGCAAAGTACGCGCCCAGCGAGAACATGCCGGCGGACAGGCTGCCGTAGAACTCGATCGTGTTGTACGACGGGTCCGGCATGTCGACTTCGTCTTCTTCGGTGTAGAGGTAGTAGATCGCACCGAGGTCGTAGCCCACGGCTCCCGCCTCACCGCCAAATCCGAGGTAGAGATCCAGTTCGGAACCTGCGCCACCTGCATCACCACCAAAGCCGATGGAGGATGCCCATGCACCGAGATAGAAACCGGAGTCTGCAGCGTAGTCGATTCCACCCTGAACAGCGGCACCGCCCGACTGCGGGAGGCCACGGAACAGGTAATCGCTCGTGACCGCCAAGTTGACGCTCGTGCTGCCGGCCAGCGCGTTGCCGGAAAATACCGTCGCGCCCAAGACCGCTGCGCTGATGACTGAACGCTTGAATTCCATTTGGTTACGCCCCTTTACTCAAAAACATTGATGGTTTTGCGGATAGCTTTAAGGTCGTTGCCGCAGCCCCGCAGTTGAATCGCAAACCCCGTGCCAAGCCGTGGGTTTCCACACTCGCCAGTCATTTTGCACCGGCACCTTCAGGCACTTCCCCAGAACTCCGGTTCCACGAAGTCCGCGCCCTCGTACCGAGAGACCTTGCTGTTGCCCCCCTCGGCGTTTACTGTCCGCGCCGCGACTCAGGGTCGTAACGCTCTTGTTGCGGCGCAAAAATCTACATCCGCCCCACCTTCAACGCAAGGTCATGCCAAAACTCAACGACCGCCAGCAGGCCGCCGTCGAGCACGTCAGCGGTCCGTTGCTCGTGCTCGCGGGCGCAGGCAGCGGAAAGACGCGCGTCATCACCGAAAAGATCGGGCACCTGATCGAGCATGCCGGCGTCGAGCCTCAGCACATCGTCGCGGTCACGTTCACCAACAAGGCCTCCCGTGAAATGCGCGAGCGCGTTGGCAAGCGCCTGCCGCGCGATGTCGTATCACGCATGCGCATCTCGACATTCCACCGCCTGGGCCTGGACGTGCTGCGCGAGGAACACCACCACATCGGCCTGCGCGCCAACGTCTCGATTCTGGACAGCGAGGACACCAGCGCGCTGATCCGTGACCTGGGCGTCACCGAACCGGACCGCATCAAGCTGGCATTGCGCTGGATCTCCGACCGCAAGCAGGCCTTGCAGATGCCGGCCGACACCGCCGCAGCGGCGGAGTCGGAGGCCGACGCGACACTGGCCCGGCTGTACGAGCAGTACGAATCGCACCTGGCCGCCTACAACGCCGTGGACTTCGACGACCTGATCGTCAAGCCGACGCGACTGCTCCAGGACAACGAGACGGTCCGCAACCGCTGGCAGAACCGCATCCGTTATCTGCTGGTCGACGAGTACCAGGACACGAACCCGGTGCAGTACGCGATGATGCGCGCGCTGGTCGGCGTGCGGGCCCGCTTCACCGTGGTCGGGGACGACGATCAGTCGATTTACCGGTTCCGGGGCGCGCGGCCGGAGAATCTGGCCGACCTGAAGACGGACTATCCCGAGCTGGACGTCATCAAGCTCGAACAGAACTACCGCAGCACCAGCCGCATCCTGCGCTCCGCGAACTCGGTGATCGAGCGCAACACCCGCCTGTACCAGAAGACGTTGTGGAGCGCGCTTGGCGAGGGCACGAAGCTGCGCGTGGTCAACGTTCCGGATGACGCGGTGGAGGCCGAGCGCGTGGTCACGCTGCTGTCCACGCACCGCATCCGCTCGGGCGATCGCTGGTCGGACTACGCAATCCTCTACCGCAGCAACCATCAGGCGCGCGTCATCGAGCAGGCACTGCGAGCGCAGAACATCGCCTATCGCATGACCGGCGGCCGCTCGTTCTTCGACCGTGCCGAGGTCAAGGATCTCGTGGCCTACCTGCGCCTGCTCGCCAACCCGGATGATGACCGCGCCTTTCTGCGCATCATCAACGTGCCGCGACGGGAGCTGGGGCCGGCCACCCTGCAGCGACTCGGCAACTACGCACAGGAACGCCACTGCCCGTTGTTGCAGGCGGCACAGGAAGCGACGTCGCTCGGCATGATCGGCGGCCGCCAGGGCGCCGAGCTGGCACGCTTCTGCAACTGGCATGAACGCCTGTCGCGGACGGCCGCCCACATGCGTCCGGATCACATCCTCGCCGAAATGATCGCGGAGCTCGCCTACCGCGACTGGATCGCCGCGACGACACCGGACAAGGTGCGCGCCGACCGCAAGTTCAAGCTGATCGACGAACTGATGGACTGGACCCGCCGCCTGGCCGAGGACGATCGCAGCCTCGAGGACGTGGTCAACCACTTCAGCCTGGTCGACATGCTGGACAAGCAGGATGGCGGTGACGAGGTCGACGAGGTCCAGCTCGCGACCCTGCACGCATCCAAGGGGCTGGAGTTCCGCAACGTGTTCATCGTCGGCATGGTCGATGGCATCCTGCCCCACGAAAACACCGACGATGTCGACGAGGAGCGCCGGCTGTTCTACGTCGGCATCACCCGCGCACAGTCCACGCTGACCCTCACCGTCCCCCGTCAGATCAAGCGCGGCGGCGAACTCGTCGATGTGCCGTCCAGCCGGTTCCTGGAAGAGCTGCCCGAAACCGATGTCGACTGGCCGGACGAGGCACAGGACGCGGCCGAACAACAGGCGCAGCGCGCCAGACAGCTCGCCGCGCTAAGGGCGCGCTTCGGCGCGAAGAGCGACCCGGAGACCACCTGAAACGAAAAGGGCCGCGCAACGCGCGGCCCCGGAAGCTTTCGATATCAGGCGACCACGAATGACCGCGGCACGCGAATCGGCGTCAGACGCCGGCCTGCTTCAGCATCGCGTCGACGGCAGCCTCGATCTCGGCTTCGCTGAGCGAAGGATCGCCGGCCTTCGGCGGCATCGCGCCCTTCCCGTTGATCACGCTGGTCACCAGCCCGTCGCGCCCCAAGGCGTCCAGACGCGACGACCACTCCGTCGTATCGTCCAGTTTCGGCGCGCCGGCGACACCAGCCGCGTGACAGCCGGAGCAAAGACCCTGGACGATTTCCTCGCCAGAGCGCGGCTCGGCATCGGATTCGCCTGAACTTGCCGACACCTTGATGGCGTTCGGATCGGTAATGACCTCGCCAACCGGCGCGATCCGGGACTGGGTTCGCTCGTAAGCGATCTGGCGCAACTCCTCGGAGTCCTCGTCGCCGGTGATCATGTTGGCGATGACGACGATCACCACCGTCAACGCCACCAGAAAACCGATCACGCCCAGAAATGTCGTGACAAATACCTTGTCGTGGTTCGAATCCACGGCTACGCCTCAACGATCAGATGAAATCTCGGGTCCGGCCACGATGAATGTTCCGGAGCGGGGCGCGGAGTTTATCACGAGCCGAGAGCCGTGCACCCGGACGGCCACGGCTCCCCGCGGCCAGGACGCCCGTCGGCAGATCACGTGCGCTTGACGGTGGCGGTGGTCTACTCTCCAGCCGGAGGAGGGCGTCGACAGAGACCATGTACAGCACGGGAATTCGTGCCGATTACACGGGCATCCGATTCGGATCGGCGCCCACGGAAGCGGCTTTTCGCAAGAGTTATCGAGATGGCGGCCGTGTCGGCCGCTGGATGCTGACCGTGGCGGTCTGCGTCATGACACTGGGCGCACCGGTGCTGGGTCCGATCCTGCTGGATTCGCCACCGCTCGCCTACCAGGCTCAGTCTGCCTGGCTGCTGTTCGCCGTGACTCCGGCCGCCGTGTTGTGCCTGGCCACGCTGCTGCATCCCGACTGGTACCCCGCCTCGACCGCCGCCGTGGTCGTGCTCTGCGCCTCCGGCATTGTCTTCCTGTCCAGTCTGACAGTGACGCTGACCGGCACCGGGCAACCGCAGCCGTTGACGGCACTGACGACGTACACCCTGATGTTTTGCGTGCTGAGTCACGTGCGCCTGCTGGCGGGCCTGGCGATGGTGGCGTTGACGCTGGCGGCGGGATGGCTGACCACGCACTTCGCCGCGGAGCCGTTCCAGGCCCGCGATGTGTTCGTCTTCATCTGCATGTGCCTGATCGGCATCGCCGCGATCGGCTCCATGGAAATGACCGCGCGGCGCGCCTGGCTGGCCCGCGAGTCGCTGATCTGGTCGGCGACCTACGACGAGTTGACCGGCATTCTCAACCGCGGCGCATTCGAGGACCAGGCAGAGCGCATCATCCGCATGGCGCACCGCCAGCAGAGTTCCTTGTGCGTGCTGTGCCTGGACATCGACCACTTCAAGCGCGTCAACGATACCTACGGGCATCTGATGGGCGACGAGGTCATCCGCTGCGTTGGTGAAGTGCTGCGCATCGCCTGTCAGCGACCACTGGATCTGGCCGGACGCGTCGGCGGCGAGGAATTTCTGCTCGCCTACTACGAGGTGAATGCCGAGCAGGCGGAGATTCTCGCCGAGCGCGTTCTCGACCGTGTGCGCGGACTGCGAATCCAGTCCGACGACGAAGACATGATCGCGGTGACCGCCAGCATCGGTGCCACCGTGGGCGTGCCGACGGCCGGGACATCGCTGCGCGACTTCGTGATCCGGGCGGACCGCATGATGTACCTGTCGAAGAAGCAGGGCCGCGACCGCTTCAACAGCTGCCGGCTGTCGGACGAAGCCGCCGCTGATCCACAAACCCCGCCGCCAGGGGAACTGGTGAACGGACTGCAATATCAACGTCAACTCGAACAGTGATATTTATCGCCTGATCAGCCGGGTGCTGGTTCAGGCGGGACCGGTTCCGAGCCCGGAGAACACTCTCGGAACAGCCTGACGACGGGTATGCCCGCGGAGGCAGACGGCATGTACAGCAATCTTCCCCCCAGCCAGTGCGCGCGCGCCGACGACCGCCCGCTGGTCTTCGGACATCGCGGCGCTCGCGGTCACGCGCCGGAAAACACGCTGCTCGGCGTCGAGACGGCCATTCGCCTGGGCGCGGACTGGGTCGAGGTCGATGTGCAGCTCAATGCGGGCAACCCTGTCTTGATGCACGACCTGACGCTGGAGCGAACGACCAACGGACACGGTTTCGTGGCCGATGTCGCGCCCGACTATCTCGCCGGCCTCGATGCCGGACGGGGGCAGAAGGTCCCCGGCGTCCTGGACACGATCGAACTGATCGATCATCGCGCGGGACTGAATCTGGAACTGAAGGCCGCGGGCAGCGCCGGCGTCATCGTGCGGGACATCCGGCACGCGGTGCAGGTCCTGGGATGGGACTGGAGCGAATTTCTGGTCTCCAGCTTCAATCTGCAGGAACTCCGGCAGGTGAGCGCGCTGGAACCACGCATCCCGATCGGCGCGCTATACGCCGGCGTGCCGCTGGACTATGCCGCCAGCGCGGAGGCACTGGGCGCCATCTCGGTTCACCTGTCGCACGAGTTCCTCGCGCCGAACATGATTGAGGACGCCCGAGCACGCGGGCTGGCGGTGTACGTCTACACCGTCAACCATCCGGTGGAGATCGAGCGCGTTCGCGCGCTCGGCGTCGACGGCATCTTCACCGACTACCCCGAGCGCGTGCTGGTGCTGGATCGCGTCGCCTGACGCGAGCCGCCGCCCGCTAGTAGGCCCGGATCGGCAACCCGTGCCGCTTCTTGAAGCGGCCGATCAACGCATCGGGCCGCACTTCCTTGTTGCCGTCATGCAGCACGTACACGATCGTGCGGCTGCCGGGACCGGCGCCGATTTCGGTGAACCGGTAGGGCGCATCCCAGGAACCCTTGAACGCCTGCAAGTCCTCCCAGCGATCGAACACGTAGAAGCGGCCGTCGTAGAGCACTTCCCCGTAGAAGTTCTCGGCGCCCGAGACCTCGCCGTCATAAAGCGCAACCGATGCGATGCCCTCGCGCTTGGCCTTGTCGTCGTCGGTCAGACCGAACACGATGGTCTCGCCGTCCGGCCCTTCACCGATGCGCACCAGCCGGTAGGCCGTGTGGCCGTAATCCAGAAACGCCTTGTAGGTCGCGAAATCATCGAAGACGTAGATGCGTCCCTCGTGGTGCGCCTCGTAGTAATCGGAAACGTCCATCACCGGCTTCGCGGGCGCCGTCTCCACGATCTCGGCATCGGTGCCCTTGTAGCTGTGCGGAATGGCGCAACCCGCCGCGGCCAGCGTCGAGACCGCCGCCAGTGAATACGCCAGTCGAGAGTGTTTCATTCGGTTCTCCTTCTTCGGACGCGCAAGCCTGCCAACCCCATTTGACAGCGCGGTGACAGAGGCCGGTGCAAGAAAACACGGAATCGCGACCGGTGCCAAGCCCGACACCTGTCGGCTTAATCAACCTGTCACACAGCACTCGCAGTCTCTGGCCGGCTTGCACGTCATCACCGGACCCGGATCATCGGTGCATGGCCACCCCACCGCATCATATGCTGAACGGTCTCGTTCACCGTCGAACCAGGATATCGAGCACGTTGTCATGAACGACATCGCAAACAACGGAACGGACACCTTCACGCCGGACCGCTACATCAATCGCTGGCTGTCACTGCTGGAATTCAACCAGCGCGTGCTGGAACAGGCCAAGGACGAGCGTGTTCCGCTGATTGAGCGGATGAAGTTCCTCTGCATTTCCTGTTCGAACCTAGATGAGTTCTACGAGGTTCGCGTCGCCGGGCTCAAGCAGATGGCCGAGGTGGGCGCGGTGCAGGCGGGGCCCGACAACATCCTCCCCACGACGCTGCTGTCGCAGATCAGCGAGCGCGCCCACGCCCTGGTCGCCGACCAGTACGGCACCCTGAACTCGGTGCTGATCCCGGCGCTGGAACAGGAGAACATCCGCTTCGTGCGACGCGTGGACTGGGTCTCCAACGCAGCGCAGGACGACTGGTTGCGGAACTACTTTCACAACGAGCTGCTGCCGGTGCTCTCCCCGATCGGACTGGACCCGGCGCACCCGTTCCCGCGCATCATCAACAAGAGCCTGAACTTCGTCGTGTCGCTGGACGGCAAGGACGCGTTCGGCCGCACGGCCCGCTTCGCCGTGGTCGGAGCGCCGCGCTCGCTGCCGCGACTGATCCAGATTCCGCCGGACGTCGAGGGCGCCGGCCCGAACGATTTCGTGTTTCTGTCCTCGGTGATTCACGCCTACGTGGACGAGCTGTTCCCCGGCATGACGGTCTCCGGCTGCTACCAGTTCCGGGTCACCCGCAATTCCGAGCTGTTCGTCGACGAGGAAGAGGTCGACGATCTGCTGCTGGCGCTGGAAGGGGAACTGCCGCAGCGCCAGTACGGCGATGAGGTCCGCCTGGAGGTCGCCCACAACTGTCCGGATGGTGTCTGGCAGTACCTGCTCGACAAGCTGGGCCTGACCGAGGAGGACCTGTTCCGGGTCGACGGGCCAGTCAACCTCAACCGCCTGATGGCGTTGGGCGACATGGTCGATCGCCCGGACCTGAAGTACCCGCCGTTCACGTCGAGGTTGTCGACCAGCATGGGGCAGGACCGGATCTTCGACACCATCAGCCGCAAGGACATCCTGCTGCACCACCCCTTCGATTCCTTCGCGCCCGTCGTGGAGTTTCTGCGCGCGGCGGCGAAGGACCCCGACGTGCTGGCGATCAAGCAGACGCTTTACCGCACCGGCACCGACTCGGCCGTCGTCGACGCCCTGATCAAGGCGGCCCACGCCGGCAAGGAGGTCACGGTGGTGGTCGAACTGCGCGCGCGCTTCGACGAGGCGGACAACATCGGTCTGGCCGAGGCATTGCAGGAAGCCGGCGCGCATGTGGTTTACGGTGTGGTCGGTCACAAGGCCCACGCCAAGATGGTGCTGATCGTGCGCCGGGAGAAAGGCCGTCTGACGCACTACTGTCACCTGTCCACCGGCAACTACCACCCGCGCACCGCACGTCTGTACACCGACTACGGCCTGTTCACCGCGGACCCCGCGATCGGCGAGGACGTCCACCGCGTCTTCCTGCAACTGACCAGCCTGGGGAAGGTGCTCAAGCTGGACAAGCTGCTGCAATCACCGTTCTCGCTGCATCCCGGCATCATGGCGTTCATCGCGCGCGAGACCGAGCATGCGCGCACAGGGCGCGGCGGCCGGATCATCGCCAAGATGAACTCGCTGACCGAGCGGTCGGTCATCGATGCCCTGTACGAGGCATCGCAAGCCGGGGTCGAGATCGATCTGATCATCCGCGGCATGTGCTGCCTGCGACCGGGCGTGCCGGGACTGTCCGACCACATTCGCGTGCGCTCCATCATCGGCCGGTTTCTCGAGCACACCCGCGTCTACTACTTCGCCAACAACGGCAAGCCCGACCTGTACTGCGCCAGCGCCGACTGGATGGAACGCAACCTGTTCCGCCGCGTCGAAACCGCGTTCCCGATCCTGGACAAGAAGCTCGCGAAACGCGTTCTTGCCGAACTGGATCTCTACCTGCGGGACAACTCCCAGTCCTGGGAGCTGACGCCAGAGGGCACCTATCAACGCGACGTGGCCGGCGACGACCTGGTCAGCGCCCAGCAGGTCCTGATGGAGGGCTGAGAAGCCGACGCCCGGGCAGATCGGCGGCTAGCTTTCCAGCACCCGCAACCTGAACCCGGCCTGCTTGAGCAAATCCTGCTCACGCTCCAGGCCGGCGCGAGTGAGCGCATGGTCGGCCAGCCATTGGGCATCGAACTCCACCGTCACCTGATCGGCGCTCGCCTCGATCCTGACCGGGGGAATGGCATCGGCCGAGCGACCCCGCCGCAGGATCACGGCCAGACGCAGAATGATCGCCAGCCGGCTCAGGCGATCCCGCCACCCCTCCGGCACATCATCCAGCGCGGCCTGACGAAACTTGCCGCGGTGCAGGCGCACGAGGGCGGCCAGCATGCGCTGGTCCAGCTGGGAAAAGCCGTGGAGATCGCCATTGCGGACGAGATATTCGCCGTGCTTGTGATACGAGCCATGGGCCACGAACAGGCCGATCTCGTGCAGTAACGACGCCCAGATCAACAGCTGACGGCAATCCGGGTCGGCCGCCAGCCCGGACCAGCCTTCACCGGCTTCCTGCAGGATGGACAGCGCGGTCGCGCGAACCTGGTCGGCATGCGCTTCGTCGACACCGAAGCGCCGCGCAAGCCCGGCCACGGTGTCGTGTCGCACGTCATGATCGCTCAGGCGCCCGAGCAGGTCGTAGACGACACCCTCTCGCAACGCCCGGTCCGAGACGGTCATGCGCCGGATGCCCAGCGCGTCGAACAGGCCGGTGAGCACCGCCAGCCCGCCCGGGAAGATCGGCTTGCGATCGTCCCGCAGCCCGTCGAGGTCCAGCGCATCGATGCTGCCCAGCTTGACGATGAGATCGCCCGCGCGAGCCAGGCCGTCAGGCGTCACCTCGCCATCGGCCCAGCCGCAACCGGCGATGACCTTGGCGATGGCGCGCACCGTGCCGGAGGCGCCAATACAGACGTCCCAGCCACGACCGCGATACTCGGCCGCCAGATATTCCGCTTCCAGCCGCGCCGCCATGCGTGCCGCCATGAACCGCTTGCGGGAGATTTCACCGCCCGCGAAGAAACGCTCCGAGTAGGAGACGCAGCCCATGCGCACCGATTCCAGCAACCGGGGCTCATCACGCTCGCCGATGATCACCTCGGTGCTTCCGCCACCGATATCGATCACCAGTCGCCGCGGCTGGTCGGCGCCCATGCCATGCACCACGCCACCGTAGATCAGGCGGGCTTCCTCGACGCCGGAAATCACCTCGACCGGATGCCCCAGGGCGCGCTCCGCCGCCGCGAGAAAAGACCCCGGATCACGCATCCGCCGCAACGTGTTCGTGCCGACCACGCGCGCGCGACCGGGACGGATCGCGCGCAGGCGCTGACCAAAGCGTTCCAGACAATCCACCGCACGCTGCTGCGCCTCGGCCGACAGCCGCTTCTGCTCGTCCAGGCCCGCCGCAAGCCGCACCGGCTCGCGCAACCTGTCGACCACGGTGATCTCATGCCCCCGCGGCTTCGCGACGATCATGTGAAAACTGTTGGAACCCAGATCGACGGCGGCGACGTCGGCATCGGGTTCGTCGGCTCCACTCAAGCCGTGCCTCGCATCACGAACAGCAGCAGTAGCCACAGCGCGGCGACCAGTTGGCAGAGATAGGTGATCGCGGCGCCAACCTGACGCTTGCGATTGATGGCACTGCCGAGCAGGCCGTAGGAGAACACCAGACGCCCGATGACGAAGGCCGAACCCAGCAGCCACACGCCGATGCCGGGCGCATTGTGCTCAAGCAGCAACAGCATGATCAGGAAGATCGGCACGTGCTCGGTCGCGTTCGCATGCGTGCGCGTCGCGCGCAGCAGCATGGCCTGGCCGCCGTCCCCGAGCGCGACCTGATAGCGAATCCGCAACTGCGACACGCGGGCCGCGAGAATGAGGATCAGCAGCCCGTTCAGTGCCGCCGTGACCGCGGTTGCGGCATAGAGCATGCGCGTACTCCCAATGATTGCGGCGGCCGATGATAGCGCAGCCCGGTGCGATTTCCGTGACGAGCGCGACTGCCCCCGCGCGACAGGTTCCGGCGACAAAGCGGCTGCGTCCGGTCGGGCCGCAACCGCCAATCGATGGTATCCTTCGTCATTGACTCCATCAGATGCTTGCCGGACCATTGCGGGCCGCCGGCAGCGCTTGCCAAAGACTTTCTCGACGACGAAATCCGATGACTCGACTTGCGAAATTCGCCTGCGCGGTCGCGCTGGCCTCTGTCTCCACGGTTTGGGCCCAGGACGGGAATGCCGACAACGGCCAGGCTCTGGCGCACACCTGCGCTGGCTGCCACGGCATCCCCGGCTACACCAACGCGTATCCCACATTTCGTGTTCCGCGGCTGGGCGGGCAGCACCCCGAATACATCGTCAGCGCGTTGACCGCCTACAAGTCCGGTCAGCGTTCGCATCCCACCATGACCGCACAGGCGGCATCGCTCACGGATCAGCAGATTCGCGATATCGCCGCCTACGTCACCCAGGCACCGGCGGCGTCGGACGATCCCGACATCGTTCCGGCCGGCGACCCCAAGAAGGGTGAGCAGCTGGCCCAGACCTGCACGGCCTGCCATGGAGCCACCGGCGCACCCAGCATTACCCAGTACCCGATCCTGGCCGGCCAGCATCCGGACTACCTGGCCCATGCGCTCAACGCGTACAAGACCGGTCAGCGCAACAACGCGATCATGAGTGGCTTCGCCTCCAACCTGTCGAAGGACGACATCAAGCACCTCGCTGCCTGGTTCGCTTCGCAGAACGAACCGCTTTACACGCCCAACTTCGAGTAACCGGGCCATCGGCGGCGCCCGCAACCGGGCACCGACCCAAATTGATCAGAAAACGCCCCTTCATGGGGCGTTTTCTGTTGCACTCCCCGCCAGCGAGCCGATACTCTACCGACGCTATCCGTTCGAGACGTTTTGTCTTGATTTTGAAACGGAAGTGCAACGTGGACGTCTTTGTTCATCACTACCGTGAACAAGGGATGTCGCACAGACAACAACGTGCGCGCCCCAATGTGGGGCAATCGAACGCACATCTGCGGTTGGGACTTTAAGGAGTCAACATGAAGAAGATTTTGCTGGGGTCCGCCCTGCTCGCCCTCCCTCTTGCCGGACAGGCGTCCGATCCCTTTCAGCACGTCGATGTCTATTTCCTGGCATCGGATCTCGAAATCTCGACACCCGGCGGCAGCGGTGACGACGACGGCGACGGCTTCGGTATTTCCGGCGCATTCCGCGTTGCCGATCAGGCGTTCCTGACGGGCGAGTTCCAGAGCGCTGAAACCGATGACTTCGACATCGAGATCGATCAGCTTCGCTTCGGCGGCGGTTTCCACACCATGGAATCCACGAACGGCATGACGTTCTACGGCCAGGGTGAATACCTGCAGGTCGAGATCGACGGTGACGACGAGGACGGTTTCGGCCTGCACGGCGGCCTGATCCTGGCAGCCTCCGAGCAACTGCGCTTCAACGGCCAGCTGGGCTATCTGTCGCTGGACGACGTGGATGGCCTGGAATATCTCCTCAGCGTCGCGTTCGACATCACGCCGAACTTCGGGCTGTTCGCCGACTACCGGGTCAGCACGCTTGAGGACGACAACGACAACGAACTGGACCTGACCGACGTGAAGCTGGGCGTCAGCCTGCTGTTCTGATCCGTCAGTCCGTGTCGACAAAAGGCGTCAAGCGCGAGCTTGACGCCTTTTTTGTGCCCGCCACTGCTCGCGCCTCTCCACAGCTGGCTGCGCAAATCACCGGACCACGCATGACCTGACCATCGGGGGAGCTGACACCGATGCCCAAGCCCCCTTTCCCGGGGTTGCGGCAATTCAACGCATGAAACCCTGGCCCCGCGATACTGGTTTAGGGCCATTTCGAATTTCCGGAAATGGACGCATGCGCGGAAAACACCCGGACACAAAAAAGGCGGGTCGAAACCCGCCTTTTTCGATGACTCTGTCAGGGAACTGATCAGAGCGGAGTGACGTTCTCCGCCTGAGGTCCCTTCTGGCCCTGCACGACACGCATCGTGACCTTCTGGCCTTCATGCAGCGTGCGACGACCGGAGCCATTGATTGCGCTGAAATGAACAAACACGTCTTTGCCGCCTGCGCGTTCGACAAATCCGAATCCCTTCTCGTCATTGAACCACTTGACGGTACCTTCAATTTCGTCAGACATTCCTTCTCTCTTTCAAACTACGCTGCTCATTTCAGCGTGAACAATGCCGGCGGGTATTCGCCAACTCCTCGCATTCTACGCGTGCGCCTGAAAAAACCAGATACGTTTCCGTTACATCCGACGAACGGTCAACGATTCGGTTGACTCTGAACGAATTTGTCGTTTGCAGGCGACGAAATCGGTCGGAAACCGCAGCCTGCCGATGCGCTCTCATCGACCATGGAGCGAGCACCGCGCAAACCGGCGTGCTCGGACAAGCCTGATGCCGCCTCAGAACTTCAGCAACATCCCCATGTAACCACCCTTGAACTCGGCATCAACGGCGTAGTGGCTGGTCGTGAATCGATAGCGCCTGGACTGGATGCCCAGTTCCAGACCCAGCGGACGCAGCACCGGCCACAACAGCGTTCCGCGAGCGTGAATGGCGCGATCATCACCGGACGCCACATAGGCGGTTTCGAAGCGCAGCGTGATCGGACCAAACGGCGCGACATCCAGGCGGAGCAGACCCAGCGGATAAATCTCGTCGTAGCGATCGGTCTCGGCCAGCTCGCCGTCCTCCTGACGCGTAACGACACCATCGAGATTCTCGACCATGACGCCCACGCCGAGACGCACGCCATCCTCGATCAACGGCAGGGTGACGGACAGCGCGGTCACGTCGAACTCCGCGGAGGCGCGGCCAGTGGAGCCGGGAATGATCAGAAATCCGTCGGATTCGGCCGTGGCCCCCGCATCCAGCCCCTGACGTTCGAGCAGCACATCCGGAGCCCAGCGATGGGGAAAGCTCAGACCCAGGCGCAGATAGCCCTGATCCTCGTCGTCACGTGACAGGTCGGAGAAGCTGATCTGATCCGTCGTGTCCCTGACACTGCCGCTGGCGTCGTAACTCCACTGCCCGAACGCCACTTCACCATGCCAGTCACGTTCCTTCGCGTCAGCCACAACCGTCAGCGGCGCCAGCGCCAGACCGGCGCAAAGTGTCATCTGGACGAGTCGGTGCATCCCTGCCCTCCTGCGATCGTTCCGTTCCGGATGGACTGCGCTTACGCGCCGCGCCTCGACATGAAGACCAGCTTTTCGAACAGATGGATGTCCTGCTCGTTCTTGATCAGGGCGCCGTAGAGTGGCGGCAGCGATTTCTTCGCGCTGCTCTCGCGCAGCGTCGTGGCGTCGATGTCCTCGGCCAGCAACAGCTTGAGCCAGTCGATCAGTTCCGAGGTCGACGGTTTCTTCTTCAGCCCCGGCGCCTCGCGCAGGTCGAAGAAGATTTCCATCGCCACTCGCAGCAGTTCCGGCTTCAGCTTGGGGAAATGCACGTCGACGATGGCCTGCATCGTGTCCTTGTCCGGAAAGCGGATGTAGTGGAAGAAGCAGCGACGCAGAAACGCGTCCGGCAGTTCCTTCTCGTTGTTCGACGTGATGATGATGATCGGCCGGTGCGTCGCCCGGATCGTCTCGCGGGTTTCGTAGACGTCGAACTCCATGCGATCGAGTTCGCGCAACAGATCGTTGGGAAACTCGATGTCCGCCTTGTCGATCTCGTCGATCAGCAGCACCGGCTGCTCGTCGCAGGAAAAGCACTCCCACAACGCGCCTTTGACGATGTAGTTGGCAATATCGTGGACCTTCTCCTCGCCAAGCTGTGAATCGCGCAGGCGGGACACCGCGTCATATTCGTACAGGCCCTGCTGCGCCTTGGTCGTCGACTTGATGTGCCACTCGAACAGCGGCTTGCCCAGCGACCGCGCGACCTCCTGGGCCAGCAGCGTCTTGCCCGTGCCGGGCTCGCCCTTGATCAGCAGCGGCCGCTCCAGCGCGACCGCAGCGTTGACCGCCAGCTTCAGGTCGTCAGTGGCGACGTATTGTTCCGTTCCCTCGAATCGATTGGTCATGGTGTCAGTATCAACTGGTGTTCGGTGGTCCCTGGCAAGAACGGCGCGCGGCGCCCTTCCGCCCAGTCTTGAAAGCCGGCGAGGAACCACGGCGACAGCGGATGTCCGCTCTGCCCTCCCGGCATCGTAAAGTATCCGGCCGCTTCGTGACCCGGTGACACGGCAAAGCGTTCCGAGGCACCAAAGCCCGGGCGCGCCACGCGAGGCATGTCGCGGTCGCCGGCCTGCGGCACCGCCGGCGCCTTCAGATGGCGCCCGAGCCAGGACGGCAGAAAACCCGCCAGCGGATGCTCGATCTCCGCGCGGTTCGCCTCCCCCCAGGTCTGCTCGGCCAGCGGCCCGTCGGCCTTTGCCGAATCAATCACCTGCCGCGCGACTTCGCTCAGCAGCGCATCCCAGTCGGCCACGCCGGCCGGCAGCAGATGCGCCGGCCGCTGTTCGATCAGCGCCCACAGCGCATGCTCGAACTGATGCGAACGCCGCACCGGGGCATCCGGCACGGCCTCACGCACCGGCGCCGTCAGCGCGGTCCAGACCCGGTCCGTGACGGCATTGTGGAACGCGCGCACCAGCGGATACCCGGCGTCGTCCACCGACGCGCGCATCCCCTCCTCGCGCAGGAGCGCGCCAGCGGCGTCGCCGTCGGGCAGCTGCGCCAACATCAGCCTGCGCCAGCGCTCCAGAAACAACGCGCGATCATCCAGCACGATGTCGTGCATCGACGCTTCATCGTGCGCATCGCGAGCGAACAGATCGTCGCGGATCTGCCCGGCCCGTGCGCCCAGCGCATAACCCCCGTTGCCCACCCGGGCCAGCGCCTCACCGGAGACCGTGCGCGCGTTCGCCGTCCACAAACGGCCGCTATCCGGCGCCACGATCCGCGGAACCGCGTCGTCGGGAAGCCATCCATCCCAGCCAATCGCGTCCGTACGCAAGGCAGGACGGTCGCCGCTGAATCCGCGACGAACCGGAATCCGGCCGGCGATGGTCCAGGCGATCCGGCCATCGGCGCCGGCGATCATCATGTTCTGCGGCGGGATGCCGGCACGGTGCGCAACCGCGATGGCCTCGTCGACACTCTGAACCTGCTCCATCAGCAGCAGGTTCAGGTTGAGCCCGCCGGGCTCGCGCGCCGTCCACTGCACGGCGTAATCGCCCAGCAGTGGATCGTGATGCACGGGACCGAACGCCGAGGTCCGCACCGTCAGCACTTCCGGTTCGCCGCCCTGCACCGGCAGCTCGAGCCGCAGGGTTTCGATCTGCTCCGGCGCCAGCGTGACGATGTCGGAGTAGTCGCCGTAGCTGTTGGTGAAGCCCCAGGCGATGTGCCCGTTGCTGCCGGCGATGATCGCGGGCAGTCCCGGCAGCGTGACACCGGTGATGTCGAAGCCGGAGGCTCCGCGCAGATGCAGGCGCACGCGATACCAGATGTTCGGCAGCCCGAGTCCGAGGTGCATGTCGTCGGCGACGATGGCGCCGCCATGCGGAGTCAGCCGGCCGGAGACCGCCCAGTTGTTGCTGCCACGCAGCGGCTCCAGCGGCGTTACCGCGGCCAGCGACTCTCCGACCGATGCGGTCCACTGCGCCGCCGACGGAACCACCGGCGCGGGCAGTGGCTCGCCCAGCAACGGCGCATCCCAGGGACCGCCCTGGGGCGCCAGGAACGCGGCGGCCTCGTCGCCCAGCACCCGACGCAGCACCGCATCGTCACGCTCCTTGCGCGCGGTGCGGTCGGTCAGGTCCATGAACATGCTCAGCGCCACCAGCAGACTGTCCTGCGCCTGCCAGAGTTGAGGCTCGGTGCGCAGCATCCAGTATTCGAAGGGACGTGCGCCAAGTTCACCAAGGCCGGCGTTGACACCCTCGGCGTAGGCTTCCAGCAGCGCGCGAATCGGCGGCTGCGCGTCAGCCAGCCCCCGCGTGGCTACGGCGCGAAGCTGCTCGGGCGCCACCTTGCGGTCCAGCGGCAGCGCCGCGGCACCGACCAGGCCGGCCAGTTCCCCGGCCGCGGCGCGGCGCAGCAAGTCCATCTGGAAGAAGCGATCCTGCGCATGCAGAAAGCCGGTGGCGCGGGCGAGATCAAGTCGGTCGTCGCCGGTCAGCGTGGGAACACCCTGGCCATCGCGCTCGACCGTGACCGGCTCGCGCAGGCCGGCGAGCGCGAGCTCGCCATCAAGCTTGGGGAGGCTGGCCCGCAACACGCCCCAGGCGAGCAGGACGACGGCGATCAGCAGCACGGCGAGGACGACAACCGCGCGCGTCGTCCACCGTCGCATGCCCTGCATCGCCATCGCCCCCTGATCGGGCGGCCGGTCTAGGCCCGCGCCTCCAGCATGGCGATGGCCGGCAGAGTCTTGCCTTCCAGCAGCTCGAGAAACGCGCCACCGCCGGTGGAGATGTAGGACACCTGATCGGCGATACCGTACTTGTCGATCGCCGCCAGGGTGTCACCACCACCTGCGATGGAAAACGCATCCGATGCCGCGATGGCCTTCGACATCGCCTCGGTGCCGCCGGCAAAGGCGTCGAATTCGAACACGCCAACCGGCCCGTTCCAGACGATGGTGCCGGCGCCGTCCAGCAGCGCGGCCAGCGTCTTCTGCGTGTCCGGGCCGACATCCAGCACCATGTCCTTGTCACCGATCTGGTCGGCCGGCTTCACGGTGGCTTCCGCGTCGGCGGAAAACTCGCTGGCGACGACCACATCGGTGGGCAGCGGAATGTCGCCGCCCTTGGCCTTGACCGCCTCCATGATGCGCTTGGCCGTGTCGATCAGGTCCGGCTCATGCAGCGAGGCGCCTACACTGACACCGGTCGCGGCGAGAAAGGTGTTGGCGATGCCGCCGCCCAGCACCAACTGGTCCACCTTGTCGATCAGCGACTCGATCACGCCCAGCTTGGTCGAAACCTTGGAGCCGCCGATGATCGCAACCAGCGGCCGCGCCGGGTTGTCCAGCGCCTTGCCCAGCGCATCCATCTCGGCCGCGAGCAGCGGACCGGCGCAGGCGGCGGGGGCGAACTTGCCGACACCGTGGGTCGAGGCCTGGGCGCGATGCGCCGTGCCGAAAGCGTCCATCACGTAGATGTCGCAAAGCGCCGCCATGCGTTTGGCCAGCGTCTCGTCGTCCTTCTTCTCCCCTTCCAGGAAGCGAACGTTCTCGCACAGCACCACGTCGCCGGGATGCGGCGCATCCATGGTCAGCCAGTCGGTGATCAGCGGCACCGGCGCACCCAGTGCCTGCGACAGCCACTGCGCCACCGGTTGCAGGCTGTACTTCGCCTCCGGCTGACCCTCGGTCGGGCGGCCGAGATGCGACATCACCATCACCCGGGCACCGGCATCGCGCGCGGCGCGGATGGTCGGCAGCGCCGCCCTGAGTCGGGCATCGGAGGTAATGCGGTCGCCGTCCAGCGGCACGTTGAGATCTTCACGGATCAGGACCCGCTTGCCGGCGAGATCCAGGTCAGTCATGCGTTTCATGCGGTGCTCCTCGAAGCAGGCCGCCCGCATCCGGCAGGCGGCGGGCGCGGGCAGCTCGTCATGCCAACGCCGTGATGATGGAACTGCGGTGAGCCCTGAGGGCTTGCGGTTTCGACGCCATGAATCGACGTCACGTCATGCATTCTCGAGAGCGTTTCACCCTCGCGAAAGGTGCCGTCTGCCGCCCAAGGTCAAGGCGCGGAGACGCGCTGAGCGCGGAGCGGACTGTTGCTCCGTGAGCACTCAGCGCGTCTTCGCAACGCCGAGATTGGGTGACAGACGGCGCCGCGCTCAGGCTTTCGCCAAGGCCAGCGTGGTGTCGAGCATGCGGTTGCTGTAGCCCCACTCGTTGTCGTACCACGAGCAGACCTTGATCAGACCGCCGTCGATCTCGCGGGTCAGACCGGCATCGTAGGTGCTGGACGCGGGATCGTGGTTGAAGTCGATCGACACCAGCGGCGCGTCGTTGTAGTTCAGCACGGCCGACAGCGGGCCGGACTCGGACGCCGCCTTCATGATCTTGTGGATCTCGTCGACGGAGGTCGCACGCGACGGCTTGAAGGTCAGGTCGACCAGCGACACGTTGATCGTCGGCACGCGGATGGCGAAGCCGTCCAGCTTGCCCTTGAGTTCCGGCAGCACCAGGCCGACAGCAGCGGCGGCGCCGGTCTTGGTCGGAATCATCGACTGCGTGGCCGAACGGGCACGGCGCAGATCCGAGTGATAGACGTCGGTCAGCACCTGGTCGTTGGTGAAGGCGTGAATCGTGGTCATCAGACCGGATTCGATGCCCACCGTATCCTGCAGGGCCTTGGCGACCGGCGCCAGACAGTTCGTGGTGCAGGAAGCGTTGCTGACGATCTGGTCGGAGGCTTCCAGCGTTTCGTGGTTGACGCCGTAGACGATGGTCTTGACGTCGGAACCGGCCGGCTGCGACACGACAACGTGCTTCGCACCACCCTGGATGTGGGCCATGGCCTTGTCCTTGGTGGCGAAGAAGCCGGTGCATTCCAGCACCACGTCCACACCCAGTTCGCCCCACGGCAGTTCGGCCGGGTTGCGATTGGCCAGCACCTTGATCTTGTCGCCGTTGACGACGATGTAATCGCCCTCGACGGTCACCGTGCCCGGGAACTTGCCGTGGGCGGTGTCGTACTGGGTCAGATGCGCGTTGGTGTTCGCGTCACCCAGGTCGTTGATCGCCACGATCTGGATTTCATCGGTGCGGCCGGATTCATACAGCGCACGCAGGACATTGCGGCCGATACGGCCATAACCGTTGATCGCGATCTTCGTTGCCATGCTTTTCTCTCCTTTGATGTCTGGTTACTTCAACAGATCGCGCACAGTCTTCACTACGCGATCCGACGTCAGGTCAAAATGCTGGAAGGCGTCTCCCGCCGGGGCGGACACGCCGTAACTGTCGATGCCGAGCACCGCGCCGGCCGAACCGACCCAGCGCCACCAGGTCCCGGTGGCGCCCGCCTCGATGGCCACGCGCGCGGTCACCGATGCCGGCAACACGGCGGCGCGGTAGGCCTCGGTCTGGCGCAGGAATGCCTCCTCGCAGGGCATGGACACCACGCGGGTGGGCACGCCGTCGTCGCTCAGCGTCTTGGCGGCCTCGACCGCCAGCTCGACTTCCGAACCGGTACCGATCACCACCGCGACCGGATCGGCGGCGGGCTCCCACAGCACGTAGGCGCCGCGACGCACCGCGGCGAGCTGTTCGGCGCTGCGCCGCTGATGCTCGATGTTCTGCCGGGTCAGCGCCAGCGCGGAGGGGCCGTCCTGCCGCAGCAGCGCGGATTCCCAGGCCACCGCGGTTTCCACGTCGTCGCAGGGACGCCAGACGTCCAGATTGGGCATCAGGCGCAGGCTGCCGACATGCTCGATCGGCTGGTGCGTCGGGCCATCCTCGCCCAGACCGATGGAGTCGTGGGTGTAGACCAGAATGTTCTGCACAGCCATCAGCGCGGCCAGGCGCACGGCGTTGCGCGCGTAGTCCGAGAACGTCAGGAAGGTGCCGGAAAACGGGATGAAGCCACCGTGCAGCCGCAGTCCGTTGCCGATCGCGGTCATGCCGAACTCGCGCACGCCGTAGTAGATGTACTGACCCTTGACCGTCTCCGGTGTCACCGGTTCCACGCCCTTCCAGATCGTGCCGTTGGAGCCGGTCAGATCAGCCGAGCCGCCCAGCAGTTCCGGCAGGCCGGGCGCGATGGCGTTGAGCACCGCCTGCGAGGCCTTGCGGGTCGCGTTCTTCTTGCCGTTTTCCTGCACGTCCTCGACGTAGCGTGCGAGGCTGTCGACCAGATCGG
>NZ_CAXFCL010000285.1:0-3544 GCF_964000955.1 uncultured Abyssibacter sp. | reverse complement strand
GCCGTCCTCGACAACCAGGATCGACGCCTCGGCAAGCTTGCTGACCAGTTGCTCACGCGCGGTTCGAACATCCGTGGACACGAATGCGATGTGGCAACCGCTGATATCACCGCCATCGACCCGGCGAGCCTGCAGCGTGCGCCCATTGGCCAGCTTGCCCTCGACCGCGGCGTCCAGCACCGACCCGAACGGATCCTCGCCCACCACGCAGATGATCAGCGACTCCGTCCGTGCCGCGAACGCGGTATCCGGCCAGGCAATCAGCTTGGCGAAGGCGACCAGAAACGCGGACTTGAGCCGGTATTCGGTGGCGCTGGCTGTCTGCGCGTGCGCGACCCCGGCAAGCTGCCCCCCGATCAGGGCCAGCACCAGACCAACCATTCGCATCCTGGCCGGCATCAGAATGTCGCCTCCACGCTGAACTCGACATTGCGCTCAATCTCGCCGGTCCCATACTCGCGGTGCGCGTCGTCAAGCAGGTTGTTGCCGGACAGGCGCAACGTCAGCGCCGGCGTCACGGTCCAGCCAATACCGGTCGAGAGTTCGACATAGGCGGGCGCAAGCGACTGTCCTCCGGAGCGGATCGCATCAGCGTAGCGAAGCATGGCGTCGACGGTCACGTCACGAGGCGCCATCCAGATCGTCTTGAGGGACGCGAGGTTCCGCGGAAAGCGGTGCTCGAAGCCTTCGGTCGTGGTATCCGTGCTGTCCGGCTCCGTCTCCAGGTCCAACTCCTGGAAGCTGTAGGCCAGTTCCAGACGCAACTGGTCGGTGGTCTGCCAGGCACCGACCAGCTCGATGCCCCAGGCCTCGCCCTGGACGCGGTTCTCGACCAGGAATTGCGACTGACCGTCGCTCTCGATGCTCTGGAAGCGGTCAAGATCGTTGTAATAGGTCGCGATATCCAGCGAGAAACCCGCATCGAACGACTTGCGGTACCCGACTTCGTAGGCGATCAGTTCCTCGGACTCGACCTCCGGGTTGCCGACCCGAATCACGGTGGTCCCGGCATCGATCGCCAGATCCTCGTCGACCCGGTTGGGAATCCGCACCGCGCGCGACACACCACCCCACAACACGGATGCGCGGTCGAGCGAGTAGACCGACCGGATGTTCGGCTGCCACTCCGTGCCGGTCACGTCGTTGTGCTCCAGCTTGGTCCCGACAATCAGCGAAAGCTTGTCGTGAAGCACCGCGATCTCGTCCTGGACGAACGCACTCCAGGTCTCCAGTGTCCGCTCCGCCGGCTCGAAGATGATCGTGGTGTTGCGATCGGTCTCGTCCTCGGAGCGGCGGTAGCCGACACCGGCGACAATGTCATGCCGCCCCCACTTCGACCAGTGACCCTCCGCGCTCAGATCGAAGGTCGCCCGCTCCTCGCCGAACGACGGCGACCCCGACCGGCGATAAAGATCCACGTAGGACTGAACGGTCAGCGAGCGTGTCGTGCTCGGAGCGTAGAGCATGCGCGCCAGCACATTGCCGCCGCTGAGCTGGGTCAGCGCACTGCCTCCGACCGTCGGCTCCCGGCTTTCGCCGTGGTAGGCGTCGCCCTGCACGGTCAGGCTGGTTGCCGTGTTCAGCGTCCAGTCGCTGCGAAATCCTCCGGCGGTGATGTCCATGGACGACGGCAGGGTTGAGCCGTCGGCAGCCCGGGCGTCGTCCAGCCCATAGCTGGTCACGTAGCCACGCGCGTGCCCGTTGGACGCGATACGACCGGCCGCGCGGGCGGCGGCGTAAAACCGGTTTTCGGTTCCGCCAGCCAGCACAACCCGGGATGCCTCACTGGCGGTAGCCGAGCGGGTGACCACATTGATCACGCCATTGACGGCATTGGCGCCCCAGAGCGTGCCACCGGGACCGCGGATGACCTCGATCCGCTCGATGTCCTCGATCAGAACCGCCTGCTGATCCCAGAGCACACCGGAGAACAGCGGCGTGTAGAGGCTGCGGCCGTCCATCAGAATCTCGATCTTGTTCGACGGGCTGATGCTGGTGCCGTTCATGGCCCGTGCACCAATGGAGTAGTCGCTACCGTCGATGCGCGCGACATGCAGTCCCGGCGCCAGCCGCAAAGCCTCGGGCAGGGTGCGCACCCCCATGCGGCGCAGCAGATCGCCCTCGATGACGTAAATGGCGGCCGGTGCCTCGATCAGCGGCTGCGCCTTCTTGGACGCGGAGGTGATCTCCACCTCCATCAGCGCATCCAGATCCAGGTCACTGAGATCCTGCGCCATCAGTGACCCGCTCACAAACAGGCCTCCGACGCATAACCACGCGGCTATCCACTGAGTTCGCAAGTTTCCCTCTCCCCGAAACCTTTTCTTGGGAATTTTAACCGTTATCATGCGGTAGCTTGCAATAATTCACACGTGCTCCTGGGGGGCCAGGGAGCGGTCGTGATGCCCAGTGAGGGCACATTGGCACGGGGATTCACACTCAGCACCAAACTGCTACTGCTGGCATGCGCTCCGCTGCCGGCATTGGGTTTTCTTGTGTGGCTGGTCGCGGATGACAGCCTGCAGACCCGCGCAGATGTGGCCTATGCACACGAGGCGCATGAGCTGGCGAAGACGCTGACGGGGCTTTCGCAAAGCCTCGACCTGGAGCGCAAGCTGCTGGCGCGCATGTCCACCGCCGACGCCATTGGTCTGGAAGCCTTGATTTTCGAACAGACCGATGCGGTCGATTTGCTGGACGAACTCGACACGGAGACCCTGAAGGCGGCGCTCGCCGAGGCCAGGACCACGACGGACCAGCGTCTGCCCGTCCTGGAGCAGCAACTCGATTCATCGCATTCGGACGCCTTCGGCAATGCCCTGTCGCCCGCCCAACTGATCCGAACCCTGGGCTCGCGCAACGAGCGGGTGCGAATCTCCGATGATTCGCTGTCGACGATCGCGACTCACAACAGATTGGAGACCGAGCTCAGGCGCTGGCTGCGGACCCTCCAGGAGGCCATCCCGGATCGCGCCACCGCGAACATGGTACGCGCACGCACCGCCATCGAACGGATACGCCAGGTGATCGGCGAGCAGGACGCGCTGATCTTCAATGCCCTGGCGACACGCGACCTGCAAGCCCCGGCATCCCGTCGGCTCGCCAGTCTGGACGCGGTGCTGAACGACGCCATCAACGAGTTGCCGACCGGCCTGCGCACCGGAGTCGAATCGGCGTTGCAGCGCAGCGACGCCTATCTCCAGGCGACCCATTCGGTAACCAACGAGAGCGCATTCAGCGATGCCGTCACCGACCTGACCCGCGCCCTGGGCTACGACGGCCTAGTGCATCAGTTCAAGAACCTGGTGATTCGCGGCGAGCCGCGTTATGCCAATGCGGTCATCGCCGCCAACACGGCGGCCCAGCTGGCGCTGGCCCGCCTGCGCGCCGAAGGCCGCATCCCTGGCTTCACCCGCACCGTGCACCACCTGGACACCTTCGACGACCCCATGTTGACCGCCTGGCAGGCCCGGGGTGATATTACAGGGCGGATTAGTGACGCTTAAACGGTGGTTTACCGCTAAAGTCAGTGGTTGGCTGCTCT
>NZ_CAXFCL010000284.1:0-1691 GCF_964000955.1 uncultured Abyssibacter sp. | reverse complement strand
CTACTTCGAGATGAACCGTGTTGGCTGGGATCGCCGGGCGGCGGCGCATTTCGATTCGAGCTTCTACGACGTGAAGGGGTTTCTCGCCGGCGAGACGTCCCTGCGGGAGATCGAGCTGGCGGAACTGACCGACGTTGCGGGCAGGCGGCTGCTGCATCTGCAGTGCCACTTCGGACTGGATACGCTGTCCTGGGCCCGCCAGGGCGCGGTTTGCACCGGGGTCGATCTTTCGCCGGTGTCCATCGACAAGGCCCGGATGCTGGCCGAGCAAACGGGGCTTGAAGCGACCGAGTTCGTCTGCACGAACGTCTACGATTTCCGGGCCGCTGCCCCCGAGTCGTTCGATATCGTGTTCACGTCCTACGGCACGGTGTGCTGGCTGCCGGACCTGACCCGCTGGGCGCAGGTCATCGCCGCCAATCTGGCACCGGGCGGCAGGTTCTACATGGTCGAGTTCCATCCCATCTACGACCTGCTGGCCGGGTATTCCTATTTCACGCGCACGGCACCGGATGTTGATGAGGAAGGCACCTACACCGAGAACGGCGCGGGCGTGGTGGCCCGGCTGGCGACCTGGGCGCATCCGCTGTCCAGCGTGCTCAACGCGCTGATCGGCGTGGGTATCCGGATCGAGCGGGTCAGCGAGTATCCCTACAGCCCGTACAACTGCTTCAAGGGGCTGGAGGAGCGGGTGCCGGGACGCTTCACGCTGAGCCATCAGGGCAACGATGTGCCGCTGGTGTACAGCGTGACAGGGCGGAAAGCGGGGTGAACGAGGCAGCCATGAACGATGCCCGCGCCCACGCTCGGGAGGAATGATGTTCTCGCACATCATGGTCGGTGTGACGGATTTCGATCGGGCCATGGCGTTTTATCAGCCGGTGATGGCGGCGATGGGTGCGGAGCTGCGCTTCGGCGAGCGGGACCACACCTGGGCGGGCTGGCAATCGTCGCCGGAGCCCCGGCCATTGTTTGTCATCGGCCGGCCCTTCGATGGACAGCCTCATGCGCCCGGCAATGGTCAGATGGTCGCGTTTCAGGCGGACTCCCGTGAGCGCGTCGATACCGTCCACGCCGTGGCGCTGGCGCACGGCGGCCGCTGCGAAGGGGCGCCGGGCCCGAGGCCCGAATACCACGCGCACTACTACGGCGCGTACTTCCGCGATCCGGACGGCAACAAGCTTTGCGTGGCCTGCCACGCACCCGTCGGATGAATGCGGATCACAGGCCATCGACGCCGAAGGTCCAGCGCAAGGGGTTGCTGGCGTTCTATGCCTCCGTGTGGCGGCCTCTGGGCATCAGCCCATCGCTGATTCGTAAGCGTGGTCTGCCGTTGTTCGAGGAAGCCACGGAACTGGTGGTGGCGGACTCCGGCGCGGGCGGACGCGAGTATCAACTGACGCCGATCGCGGCTGCGGCGTGGCGACGGATGAAGGCGGCGGCCGAAGAAGATGGCGTCGATCTGCAGGTGGTGTCGGCCTACCGCAGCGTGGCCCGGCAGGCTGAGCTGATTGGTCGCAGGCTCGCGGCGGGGCAGTCGCTGGATGCGGTCCTGAGCGTGCTGGCGCCACCCGGTTGCAGCGAGCACCACACCGGCCGCGCGGTGGACATCGCCACCGGCAATGTCATGCCGCTGGAGCCGGAGTTTGAAGCAACGCCCGCATTCGCCTGGCTCCTGGAGCGCGCTGGCG
>NZ_CAXFCL010000283.1:0-6353 GCF_964000955.1 uncultured Abyssibacter sp. | reverse complement strand
GGCGACGAAATGCTCGCCGATGCCGACACCGATGATCAGCGGCGTACCACGACGGGCGACGACCAGGGCGTCCGGGTTGTCATGGTCCATCGCCGCGATGGCATAGGCGCCATCCAGCGTGCGGACGATGTCCGCGATCGCCGTGAACAGGGTTTCGCCGGTGGCGATCCGGCGGTGGATCGCATGGGCCAGCGCCTCGGAATCGGTCTCGGTTTCGAAGGCGTAGCCTTCGGCACCCAGGCCGGCCTTCAGGCGTTCGTAGTCCTCGATGATGCCGTTGTGCACCAGCGCCAGGCGACCACGGGACAGGATCGGATGGGCGTTGCGCTCAGCCGGCGCGCCATGGGTGGCCCAGCGGGTGTGAGCCACGCCCAGCACGCCGTGCAGCGGATGTTCGGCCAGCTTGGCATCCAGCCCCTGCACCTTGCCGACGCAGCGCAGACGGTCGATGCCGTCCGGCGTATTCACCGCGATACCGGCGGAGTCGTAACCACGGTATTCCAGGCGGCGCAGGCCTTCGATCAGGATGGGGGTGACATCACGTTCGGCGATGGCGCCGACAATTCCGCACATGAGACGGGTTCCTTGCAGTCGCGCAAAGGTCGCCAAGTGGTCAGCGACCAAGTTCCGGCTAGTTTACTTGCCCGAATCCTTCACGGGTTTGCGCCAGCCCGGAATGGTCTTCTGACCGCGGGCCCGGCAGATCGTCAGCGCATCGTCGGGCGCGTTGCGGGTGATGGTCGAACCGGCGGCGATGTAGGCGCGCGCGCCGATGGTCACCGGCGCCACAAGCTGGCTGTCGGTGCCGAGGAAGGCGTCGTCGCCGACCACGGTCCGATGCTTGTTGGCGCCGTCGTAGTTGCAGGTGATGACGCCGGCGGAAACGTTGACGCGCTTGCCGATGCTCGCGTCGCCCAGATAGGCAAGATGGCCGGCCTTGGCGCCCTGATCCAGGGTCGCCTTCTTGGTCTCGACGAAGTTGCCGATGCGGTTGTCACCGACCAGCACGGTACCGGGCCGCAGGCGGGCGAAGGGCCCGATCTGGCAGCTCGGACCGATGTCGGCGTCCTCGATCACGGTGTTGGCGTGAATCACCGAGCCGTCGCCGATTCGGGCATCCCTGATCACGCAGTTGGGCCCGATCTCGACGCCGTCGCCCAGTTCGACATCACCCTCGAACACCACATTCACGTCGATGACCACATCCTCGCCCACCGACATGCGACCGCGCTGGTCAAAGCGCGCCGGGTCGATCAGCGTCACGCCGGCATCCAGCAACGCGTTCGCGGCGCGGCGTTGCAAGACGCGTTCGGCCGCCGCCAACTGGCGCCTGTCGTTGACGCCGGCGACCTCGTCCGGGTCGGTGGCCTGCACCACCTCGACGGTCAGGCCATCCTCCACCGCCAGCCCGACGACATCGGTCAGATACACCTCGCCCTGGGCGTTGTCGCTGCCGACCCGCGACAGCCAGCCCTTGAGCCGGTCCGCACGGGCGGCCAGCACGCCGGTATTGGTCTCGTCGATCGCGAGCTGCTCGGGATTCGCGTCCTTGTGCTCGACGATCGCGCTGACCGCACCATCCTCGTCGCGCACGATGCGACCGTAGCCGGTGGGATCGGGCAGCACCACGGACAACAGCGCCGGGCCGTCGACATCGATCAGGGTCAGCAGAGTGTCCTGCGTCAGCAACGGCACATCGCCGTAGAGCACCAGCACGCGGGCATCGTCGGGGATTTCGGGCAGCGCCTGCTGCACCGCGTGACCGGTGCCGCGCTGCTCCGTTTGCAGCACCCAGTTCACCGACACATCCGCGAACCGCGCCCGCACCGCGTCGGCGCCATGCCCGATCACCACATGCGTCGCCGCGGGCTTGAGTGACCGGGCGGTGGCCAGCACATGGGCCAGCAGGGGCCGTCCACCCAGCGGCTGCAACACCTTGGGCTGGGACGAGCGCATGCGGGTGCCCCGGCCGGCGGCCAGGATCACGATGTGGAGCTTGGACTGGTTCATCGCGTCAGGCTGCCAGTGGACATACTAGGCTGACAAGATGATTCATGCGTGGAGGTTGTTACTGCGGGCAAAGCTCGCGTCAGGCCAAGGCACGGGCGCGGTGTGAGCGCGGAGCGTGCTTGCAGCACGTGAGCACTCACGCCGTGACCGTAACGCCGGCATGGCGCGAGATCTGCCCGCAGCCCGCGTTTAGCGTTTGGACTTGAGCTTCTGCAACAGATGCAACCGCGCCGCCGCCTCGGCCAGTTCGGCCTGGGCAAGGGCCAGGTCAACATCGGAATGCTGCTGGGCGATGGCTTCCTCGGCGCGCTTCTTGGCTTCCAGGGCCGCGGCTTCATCCAGGTCGGCCGCGCGAGCGGCGGTGTCCGCCATCACCGTAACCTGGTACGGCTGGACTTCCAGCACACCACCGGAGACGAAGAAGGACTGCTCGTCACCACCATGCTTGACGCGGACTTCGCCGGCTTTCAGGCGGGTCAGCAGCGGGGCGTGACGCGGCGCGATACCGACCTCGCCCATCTCGGCCGATGCGAACACCATGTCCGCCATGCCCGAGTAGATTTCACCCTCGGCGCTGACGATGTCGACATTCAGTTCCATCTCAATACTCCATGGACAGAGAGCCGCCGAAACGGATCGGCGGCCCCGTCAGTTACATGCTCTTGGCGCGCTCGGCAGCCTGGTCTACGGAACCGACCATGTAGAACGCCTGCTCGGGCAGGTGGTCGTACTCGCCGTCGACGATCGCCTTGAAGCCGGCGATGGTGTCCTTCAGCGACACGTAGATGCCCGGCGAACCGGTGAACACCTCAGCGACGTGGAACGGCTGCGACAGGAAGCGCTGGATCTTGCGCGCACGGGCCACGGTCAGCTTGTCCTCTTCGGACAGCTCGTCCATGCCCAGAATCGCGATGATGTCCTTCAGCTCCTTGTAGCGCTGCAGCACGCCCTGAACGGCGCGGGCCGTCTCGTAGTGCTCGACGCCGATGACGTTCGGATCCAGCTGACGCGACGTGGAATCCAGCGGGTCCACGGCCGGGTAGATACCCAGCTCGGCGATCTGGCGCGACAACACGACGGTGGCATCCAAGTGAGCAAAGGTCGTGGCCGGCGACGGGTCGGTCAAGTCATCCGCCGGCACGTAAACGGCCTGGATGGACGTGATGGAACCGGTCTTGGTGGACGTGATGCGTTCCTGCAGCACGCCCATTTCCTCGGCCAGCGTCGGCTGGTAGCCCACGGCCGACGGCATACGACCCAGCAGCGCGGACACTTCGGTGCCAGCCAGGGTATAGCGGTAGATGTTGTCCACGAAGAACAGCACGTCACGGCCTTCGTCACGGAAGAACTCGGCCATGGTCAGGCCGGTCAGCGCGACGCGCAGGCGGTTGCCCGGCGGCTCGTTCATCTGGCCGTACACCATCGCCACCTTGGACTCGGTGAGGTTGTCCAGCTTGATGACGCCGGCCTCGGCCATTTCGTAGTAGAAGTCGTTACCTTCACGGGTACGCTCGCCGACGCCCGCGAACACCGACAGGCCCGAGTGCTCGGTCGCGATGTTGTTGATCAGCTCGAGCATGTTGACGGTCTTGCCCACGCCGGCGCCGCCGAACAGGCCGACCTTGCCGCCCTTCGCGAAGGGACACAGCAGGTCGATAACCTTGATGCCCGTTTCCAGCAGCTCGGTGGAACCGGCCTGGTCTTCGTAGCTCGGCGGCTTGCGGTGAATCGCCCAGCGCTCTTCGGTCTCGACCGGACCGACTTCGTCCTGGGGATCGCCCAGCACGTCCATGATGCGACCCAGCGTGCCCTTGCCCACCGGCACGGAAATCGGTGCACCGGTTCCGGTCACGGCCATGCCGCGCTTGAGGCCTTCCGACACGCCCATGGCGATGCAACGCACGACGCCGTCACCCAGCTGCTGCTGGACTTCCAGGGTCAGGTTGTTGTCGGTCACGGTGAGAGCATCGTAGACCTTCGGGATCGAATCGCGCGGAAACTCCACGTCCACGACGGCCCCGATAATCTGAACAATCTTGCCTGCGCTCATAGCTCTTTCCTGTTTACTTGTCGGGCTAAACGAGCCCACAAATTCAATTTGTCTCTAATCGATCTGGCAAACGTTTCCGCGATGTGAAGCTCGCTTCAGAGCAAGGCGGAGCGTGTGATCGGAAGCGCAGTTTAGTGAGCCTAAATGAGCATTCCGATCGCGCGCGACAACGCCGCTCTGGAGCGAGATCCGCATCGCTAGACGGCTGCTGCGCCGCCCACGATCTCCGCCAGTTCCTGCGTAATCGCGGCCTGGCGGGCCTTGTTGTACTCCAACTGCAGGTCTTCGATGATCTGGCCGGCGTTGTCGGAGGCCGACTTCATCGCGATCATGCGCGCCGCCATTTCACAGGCGACGTTTTCGGCCACGGCGCCGTAAACCTGGGCTTCGACGTAACGCATCAGGATGCCGTCGAGCAGGTCCTCGGCGCTGGGCTCGTAGATGTAGTCCCAGTTGTCCAGCAGACCCTCGTCCTTCACCGGCACGACAGGCAGCAACTGCTCGACGACCGGCGACTGGGTCATGGTGTTCACGAAACGGTTGTGGATCAGCACCACCTTGTCCAGCTCGCCGTCGCGGTACTTGTCCAGCAGCACCTTGACCGGACCGATGAGCTGATCCAGATGCGGCGTGTCGCCGAGACCCGTGATCTCGGAGACGATGTTGCCGCCGATGCGCTTGAAGAAGCTCATGCCCTTGCTGCCGACGATCATCAGGTCGACTTCGGCGCCGGCATCCTTGGCACTGCGGTATTCCCCCAGCGCCTTGCGGAACATGTTGATGTTCAGGCCGCCGCAGAGACCACGGTCGGTGGAGACGACGATGATGCCGACCCGCTTGACCGGACGCTCCATCAGGAAGGGATGCTTGTAGTCCGGGTTCGCCTGGGCCAGATGGCCGATGGTGCGACGGATGCGCTCGGCATACGGCGTGGCCGCGGCCTGGCGATCCTGCGCCTTGCGCATCTTGCTGGCCGCAACCATTTCCATGGCCTTGGTGATCTTCTGCGTGTTTTTGACGCTTCCGATCTTGCTCTTAATTTCCTTGCCGACGGCCATTGCGACTCCTACCGAGGCGTGCGGATTTTGTCCGAATCCTGCGTTGCAGCCACCCAGTGAGTGCTCACGTACAGGAAGTACGCTCCGCGCTCACTGGTTGTCTGCGCCTTGTCTTCGAACAAACTTCGCATGCCTCTCCGTTTGAATGGTGCTTCGGGTCAGGCGAGCACTTCGCTCACCTAACCCCTCACTCCTGACGCCTTACCGCAATCCGCTCAAAAAGCGGATTGCTTCTTGAACGCGTCCAGGGCGGAAATCATGTCGGCCTTGATCGCGTCGTCGAACTTGCCGGTCTCGTTGATGCGATCGAGCAGGTCCTTGTATTCGCCGCCGAGGAACTGGTGCAGCGCCTCGTCGAACTCGACGACCTTGGCCACGTCGACGTCGTCGAGGTAACCCTGGTCAGCCGCGAGCAGCGAGAACGCCATTTCGGCCACGGACAGCGGTGAGTACTGCTTCTGCTTCATCAGCTCGGTCACGCGCTGACCGCGTTCCAGCTGCTTGCGGGTCGCCTCGTCCAGATCGGATGCGAACTGGGCGAAGGCCGCGAGCTCGCGGTACTGCGCCAGCGCCAGGCGGACACCGCCGCCGAGCTTCTTGATGATCTTGGTCTGGGCCGAACCACCCACACGCGACACCGACAGACCGGCGTTGATGGCCGGGCGGATGCCGCTGTTGAACAGGTCGGTTTCCAGGTAGATCTGACCGTCGGTGATGGAAATCACGTTGGTCGGCACGAAGGCGGACACGTCGCCGGCCTGGGTTTCAATGATCGGCAGCGCCGTCAGCGAACCGGTCTGACCCTTGACCGCACCGTCGGTGAACTTCTCGACGTAGTCGGCGTTCACGCGCGCGGCGCGTTCCAGCAGACGTGAATGCAGGTAGAAGATGTCACCCGGGTAGGCTTCACGGCCCGGCGGGCGCTTCAGCAGCAGCGAGATCTGACGGTAGGCGACGGCCTGCTTGGACAGGTCATCGTAAACGATCAGCGCATCTTCACCACGGTCGCGGAAGTACTCGCCCATCGCGCAACCGGCGTAGGGGGAGATGTACTGCAGCGCCGGAGATTCGGCCGCGGCGGCGGCGACGACGATGGTGTGATCCATCGCGCCGTGCTCTTCCAGCTTGGCGACCACGTTGGCGATGGAGCTGTTCTTCTGCCCGATCGCAACGTAGATGCACTTAACGCCAGTGCCCTTCTGGTTGATGATCGCGTCAATGGCGACGGCGGTCTT
>NZ_CAXFCL010000282.1:0-8844 GCF_964000955.1 uncultured Abyssibacter sp. | reverse complement strand
TTCATGTGCGGCAATCCGCAACTGATCGCCGCGCTGGGCCGGATGAAATCCTACCTGGACTACGGCATGTTCACGCCGATTCAGGTCGCGGCCATCGCCGCGCTCAACGGTCCGCAGGACTGCGTCCAGGACATCCGCGAGACCTATCGGTCGCGGCGGGACGTGCTCTGTGACGGCATGGCCAGCGCCGGCTGGGAGGTGGATCGGCCGAAGGCGACGATGTTTGTCTGGGGACGCATCCCCGAGGCCTATCGGCATCTGGGCTCGCTGGAGTTCTCCAAGCTGCTGCTCACCGAGGCCAAGGTCGCGGTGTCACCGGGCATCGGTTTCGGGCATCACGGCGACGAGTACGTGCGCTTCGGCCTGATCGAGAACGAACACCGGACCCGACAGGCCGTCCGCGGTATCCGCAAGCTGCTCCGCGAAGGAACAGGATCGAACTGATGAATGAACTGAAGCTGGGCCTGCTCGGCCTGGGTACGGTCGGCGGCGGCGTGCTGACGCTGCTCGAGCGCAACGGCGAGGCGATTGCCAGTCGCGCCGGCACGACCATCCGCGTGGTCGCCGCCGCGGTGCGTGACGCCGGCAAGGCCCGCCCGGGTGCCGACACCGTGCGCCTGAGCACCCGCATCGAGACCGTGATCGACGACCCGGACGTCGATGTGGTGGTCGAGTTGATGGGCGGCACCGATGCCGCCAGGGACGCCGTCGAACGCGCGATCCGAGCGGGCAAGCCCGTGGTCACCGCGAACAAGGCGCTGATAGCGCTGCACGGCCGGGAGTTGTTCGCACTGGCGAAGGAACACGGAACAACGGTTTCCTACGAGGCGGCGGTCGCCGGCGGCATTCCGTTGATCAAGGCCTTGCGCGAGGGGCTCACCGCCAACCGCATCCACAGCATCGCCGGCATCATCAACGGCACCTGCAATTACATTCTGACCGAGATGTCGCAGACCGGCGCGGCCTTTGACGCCGTGCTGGCCGAGGCCCAGCGTCTGGGCTACGCCGAGGCCGATCCGACCTTTGATGTCGGCGGCATCGACGCGGCGCACAAGCTCACAATCCTGGCATCCATCGCCTTCGGCATCCCGCTGTCCTTCGATCAGGTCAAGACCGACGGCATCGAGTCGGTGACGGCGGAGGATCTCGCCTACGCCAGGGAACTGGGTTACCGGATCAAGCCGCTGGCGATCGCGCGTCGGCAGGAGAAGGGCGTGGAACTGCGTGTCCACCCGACGCTGGTCCCCGAAAGGGACCTGCTGGCCAACGTCAATGGCGTGCTCAATGCGGTCGTGGTGCGCGCCGATGCCGCCTCTCCAACCGGTTACTTCGGTCCGGGTGCCGGCGCCGAGGCCACCGCCTCCGCGGTGCTGGCCGATGTGGTCGATCTGGCGCGCCGTGGCACCGACGCGCAGATGCCCGCGCTGGGACAGTCGGCCGATCTGGTCGACTCGCCGAGGCCGCTGCCGATCGAGGAAGCCGTCTCCGCCCATTACCTGCGCCTGCGCGTAGCAGACACGCCAGGGGTGCTGAACGCGATCTCCGGCGCGCTGGCTGAACACGGCATCAGCATCGAGGCGATCGTGCAGAAGGAACTGCCGCCGCCGGTGAGCACGACCACCGTGATCATCCTGACGCAGCCGGTGCCCGAGCGCGTGGCCGCCGCGGCCTGCGCGCAGATCGAGGCGCTGCCGGCGGTCTCCGATTCCGTCCACCGCATTCGCGTGGAGCATTTTGATGAGTAAGACCCTTCCTCTGGGATTGATCAACCGATACCGCGACCGGCTCCCAGTCGGGCCGGATACGCCCGCGGTTACGCTGGGCGAGGGCGGCACGCCGCTGATTCCGCTCCGGCGTCTGGGCCAGCCCTGCCAGGTCTACGTGAAGTTCGAGGGGCTGAACCCCACGGGCAGCTTCAAGGATCGCGGCATGACCATGGCGGTGACGCGCGCCGCTGAACTGGGCGCGAAAGCGGTGATCTGCGCTTCCACCGGCAACACCTCCGCCGCGGCGGCGGCGTATGCGGCCCAGGCCGGCATGCAGGCCTTCGTGCTGATTCCCGAAGGCAAGATCGCCCGCGGCAAGCTTGCGCAGGCCGTCATGCACGGGGCCAAGATCCTGCAGATTCGCGGGAACTTCGACGATGGCATGTCACTGGTGAAATCCGTCGCCGAGCAGATGCCCATCACGCTGGTGAACTCGGTGAACCCCTATCGCCTGCAGGGCCAGAAGACCGCCGCGTTCGAGATCATCGAATCACTGGGACGTGCACCGGACGTGCACTGTCTGCCGGTCGGCAACGCGGGGAACATCACCGCGCACTGGATTGGTTATTCGGAAGCCGCCGGGCGACCGACCGAGGCGACGAGTTTCCGCGACGAGCGCATCTCCGATTCGTTGCCGCCGATGAGCGAGAGCTGTCCGACCATGGTCGGCTATCAGGCCAGCGGATCGGCGCCGTTCATGCGGGGTGGGCCGGTGACGCATCCGGACACCGTCGCAACGGCGATCCGGATCGGCAATCCGCAAAGCTGGGATGCCGCGCATGTGGTTCAGCGCGAGTCGGGTGGCTGGTTCGACGAGCTGACCGACGAGCAGATCCTGGCAACCCAGGCGCGACTGGCCCGCGAGGAAGGCGTGTTCTGCGAGCCGGCATCGGCCGCGTCGCTGGCGGGCGCATTGCGCGACATCGAAGCCGGTCGGATCGCGGCGGGCAGCACCGTGGTCTGCACGTTGACCGGGCATGGACTCAAGGACCCCGACATCGCCGCCGAGCATGTCGCCGGCGCCAGCCAGACCATCGACGCCACGCTCGCCGCCGTGGAACAGGCGCTGGGCGCGTCACTGGACGCTTGAGCGAATCGATCTGGCGGGCTCGCCCCGCCGTCAGCGACGCGCACCTGCCACGCAACCTGCATCCGGTCGTGCGGCGGGTTTATGCCGCGCGCGGCATGCACCGGGCCGAGGAGGCCGATCTCCAGCTCAAGCACCTGCTGCGCCCGGAGAGCCTGCTCGGGCTGGAGGCCGCGGCCGGGGAGGTTGCCGATGCCATCGAGCGCGGTGAGCGCATTGCCATCGCCGGTGATTTCGACGCCGACGGCGCCACCGCCAGCGCGCTTTGCGTTCGCGGCCTGCGGGCGCTGGGCGCGGCCGACGTGCGCAGCTTCGTGCCGGACCGGTTTCGCTACGGCTACGGCCTGTCTCCCGAGCTCGTGGGCGACATGGCGCCGTTCGCGCCGCGGTTGCTGATCACCGTCGACAACGGGATCTCCAGCCACGCAGGGGTCGAGGCAGCCCGGGCCGGTGGCACACGCGTGGTCATCACCGATCATCATCTGGCACCCGCAACCTTGCCGGCGGCCGATGCCATCGTGAATCCCAACCAGCCTGGCTGCGGTTTTCCCAGCAAGTCCCTGTGCGGTGTCGGGGTGGCGTTCTACCTGCTGACGGCGGTTCGGCGAGTTCTGCAGGCAAGAGGGCTCGGAGATGCCCCGAATCTGGCGACCTTTCTCGATCTGGTGGCGCTGGGCACCGTTGCCGATGTCGTGCCGCTGGACTACAACAACCGGATTCTGATCGAGCAGGGGCTGCGGCGCATTCGGGCCGGCCGCGCTGCGCCGGGGATACTGGCGCTGCTGGATCTGGCCGGTCGCGACTTCACGCGTGCGACCGCGCAGGATCTGGCATTCGCCGTGGGACCGCGCCTCAACGCCGCCGGCCGCCTGGACGACATGGGCATCGGCATTCGCTGTCTGCTGGCCGACGATCCGCACGAGGCGCGTTCGCTCGCGGCGACGCTGGATGCGCTGAATCGTGAACGCCGTCAGATTCAGGACGGCATGCATGCCGACGCGATGGCCGAACTGGACGCGCTGTCCGGCGTCGAGGACCAGGTGGGCCTTGTGGTGATGCAGGACGACTGGCACGAAGGAGTCGTCGGGCTGGTGGCCTCCAAGCTCAAGGAGGCGCGCCACCGGCCGGTCGTGGCCTTCGCGCCGGCGGCTGCCGAAGACGGGACGCTCAAGGGTTCGGCGCGGTCGATTCCGGGCTTTCACATGCGTGACGCGCTCGCCGAGATCGACAGCGCGCATCCGGGATTGATCAGCAAATTTGGCGGTCACGCCATGGCGGCCGGGCTGAGCCTGCCGCTGGAGCGGCTGGAGGCATTTCGTGGTGCCTTCGATACGGTGGCGCGACGCCATCTCACCAGCGAGCAACTGGAGGATGTGCGTCTTACCGACGGCTCGCTGGAGCCGAGTGAACTGGACCTGGAAACTGCAACGGCGCTGGAGGCCGCCGGACCCTGGGGGCAGGGCTTCGAGGCGCCGCTGTTCGAGGGGGCGTTCCGGATCGTCGAGCAGCGTGTCGTCGGTGAGCGGCACGTCAAGGCCCGGTTGGAAGCCGCGCCTGGCATCGAGATCGGGGCGATCGCCTTCAATCAGGACATCATCGACGCGGAGCGGGTTCGTGCGCTCTACCGGCTGGAGGCCAACGAGTTTCGCGGCTACGTGAACGCCCAGCTGGTGGTCGAGGAATGGCGCGCCGACTGACGAGGCCGGCCACGCGGCGTCACGCTGATGTCGCGGTGCTCAGGAGCCGTTGGCGAGTTGCCGAGCCTGCTCGAACTGGAACTGCAACGGGATGGGACGGCCGACCACGAATCCCTGGATGTAGTCGACGCCGAGCTCCATCAATGGTTCTTGCGCGGCCGGATTGTCGACCTTGCCGGCGATGACCTTTGCCTTGAGCTCGCGCAGCACGCGGATGACGGCCTCCAGCGCCACCCGGTCGACACGCTCTCCGGCGGCACGGTGGGACAGCGTCTGGTCCAGTTTGACGAAATCGAAGCGCAGCGCCTTCAGCAGTTCCGCGCCATCCATGCCGGAGCGGAAGTTGTCCAGCACGAAGCGGCAGCCGATGGGGCGCAATGCCGACAGCAGTTCGTGGGTTTCCACTCGGTGGCGGATGGCCGCCGACTCGTCGATCTCGAAGCAGACGCGACTGGCCGGCAGTACCGACGCGTCGAACTCCTGCAGCACGAAATCCAGGAACTTGGGGTCACGCAACGATGACGTCGACAGATTCAGCGCGTAGAACTGATCGTCGCCGGACACGCCGTTCTCGGCGACATATTCGAGCAGATGGTGGAGCACATAGCGATCGACATCGGATGCGAGCCCCGCGCGCGCTGCGGCAGGCATGAACGCAGAGGGGGCGGCCCAGAACCCTTCCTCGTCCTCCAATGAGACATGCACCTCGATTCCAGCGGGCAGGCCGTGCGCCAGCGGGGAAATCGTCTGCGCCATCAGGTGGAACAGGCGCTGCTCCAGCCCCGTGCGCAGGCGTTCGACCCACAGGGCGTCGGAGCCGCTGTTGCTGGCGGTTCGCTCCTCGACCCGGTACCGACGGATGACGTTGCCGCCCACCGCCTTGGCGGATTGCACCGCGCTTTCGGCGCGGCGCAGCAGTTCCATCGATGTCCCTGCGCCGGGGTCGACCTTCACCAGGCCGATGCTGAACTCCACGGTGATGATCTGGCCTTCCCAGCGGAACGGCGAACGCTGGACCGCGCGTTGCAGCGCTTCCGCTTCGGCTTCGGCGGTGTCCAGCGTTGCTTCGCGAAGCAGCACGATGACCTTGTCGCCGCCCAGCCGGTAGACGCGTCCGGCTCGGCCGATCTCGTCGGTGAACACGTGCGCCAGGTGACGCAGCAACTCGGAGCCCGCGTTCTCGCCATGGGCCGCGTTGATTCTGCGCATCTGGTCGATGTCGATCAGGATCACCGCGTGTCGTCCGCCGTCCGCCGCCTGCTGCTCGATCAGCCCGGAGATGTCGTCGTCGAACGCGGAACGCGAGAACAGGCCGGTGAGGGCGTCGCGCGACAGGTCATTGGCGGGCTTGATGTCCTCGCTGCTCGATTGCGTGCTCTCGTGCAGCGCCACAACGGACCCGATGATCTCGCTGCCCCGGCCCCGGACCGGGGCGACGGTCAGCGCGATATGTCGGCGGCTGTTCGCGGCATCGCGCAAGACCATGTCCGCCAGCCGCAGGCGCTGGCCGCCGACCAGCACACGCTCGACGATGTCTTCCTCGTAGGGGGCGCCACTGGCATGTGACAGCTGCAGAATGCGTGAAACCTGCCAGCCTCTGACTTCCTGGTTCGAGCGTCCGATCAGCGTTTCGGCGACCGGGTTCATGTAGTCGACCTCACCCTGACGGTCGGTCGTGATCACGCCGTCGGCGATGCACTTGAGCGTCATCTCCGCGCGTTCGCGCGTCGCGGTCAGATTTTCGACCGCATTCTTGCGCTCACCGACCTCAAGCACGAGCTGGGTGTTGACCGCCTGAGCCTGTTGCGCGATCTCGGCCAGCAGCCGGGCGCGCTGATTCAGCCACGAGGCGAGTTCACCCACTTCGTTGCGGGCGGATTCGTCCAGGGTGACGCTCAGCGCGTCGTCCACGCGGTCGGATTTCTGCAGCGCCTGGATCATGTGTCGCATCGGGATCAGGATGCGCAGCCGGATCAGGCCGATCAGCAGGATGATGGCGATCACCACCAGTCCCACCGTGACCACCATGGTCTCGGTAACGATGTAGTTCGCGCCGCTCAACTCGTCGCTGGCGCTTTCCGCGACGATCAGCCGCCAGCCCGTCGCGCCGACGGTGTTGAACCGGGCGAAACTGTCGCTCCCGAGCACGGGATCGGAGGACAGGGCGATACGGGTCCACTCGCCGGGAGCACGATCGCGTGTCCACTGCACCGCGAGCAGGGATTCGGCCTCAACGCGACCGAGATCCCGCGTGCCATCCCGGAATGCCGAGATCGTTTCGGCCTGGTAGCGGTCGAGATCGATGGAGTCTCTGACGCGACGTTCCTCGGCGCGGTGTATCGCCAGGGCCAGCGGGCCGAAACTGGCGTCGTGCTGCCCCAGTTCCGCGAGGTTGTCGGCGTTGCGCGCGAGCTCCGAGAGCTGATCGGTCACGGCCAGCACCCGGCCGTTCGCGTCGGTGAGCAGGGCATAGGTGCGTCCCTCGAGCAGCGATTGCTCCAGCGTCGCTTGCAGACTCGCTAGCGAGTAGTCGACCGTCACCGCGCCGGCGAAGTGGCCCTCCTGGCGCAGCGGCACCGTACAGGTGACCACATCCTGTTTGAGCAGCAAATCGGTACGCCGGCCCGTCCACGCACAGCGGCCGGCTGGCGCGTATTGCGCAAGCGTGTACCAGAGTTCGCGGTGGTAGGGGATGCGCTCGGGGTCGTTGAAGTCCTCGCGGCGCGTCACGCCGGTCGGCGTCATCTGCCAGTGAAAGGCGGCCCGCTCACGACGGCTGTAGTAACTGTTGGGGGCGGGCCACAGGCCCAGTCCTACGATGACTCCGCCACTGCTGCGGGCGGCGGATTCGAGCAGGCCGGCCCCCAGCCTGGTAATGACGGTGTCGTCGCGAATCGAGCGCTCGAACGCGACAACGAGGGGCTGCGCGACAAAGTGCGCATCCTGAAGATGGCGGGACAACGCCGATTCCGTCGCCGTGGCGCGGGCAACAGCGGACTCCTCCGCCTCGGCCACCAGTTCCGAACGGACAAGCTGATCACTGAGCCAGATCGCTGAAAGCACCAGGACGACCAGCAGGACCAAGGCCACCGCGATCAACTGGAACTGCAAGCTGCTCCACCAAGGGTGGCGCGGTCGGGCCCGGATCGAGTCGTTTGTCACATTCGCCAACGAAACCCCGCAATTTCGGCAAACTGGCAGAAATACCGAGTGTAGGTGGCTAACGCCCAGAATCCAACAAACTTGAGGCCGAGAGCGGCCCGGACTGTGGTCTAGCGCAGAATTTCGGCCGCGATTTCCGTCGCGCTGACCAGTTGCCGGATGTCCTCCAGCGAGTTGTAGCAGGCCATCGAGGCTCTGACGGTGCCTGGAATGCCAAACCGCGCCATGGTGGGCATCGCGCAGTGGTGACCGGTGCGAACGGCGACGCCGGACTGATCGATCAGCGTCGCCAGATCTTGCGGGTGAACCCCGTCGATCACGAACGACACGATGGGCGCCTTGTCGGCCGCCGTGCCGATCAGGCGCAGGTTTCCGATGTCACTCAGGCCGTCGACGGCCGCCGCCAGCAGGGCTTGCTCGTGCGCGAGCAGGGCGGAATGATCCAGGTCCGCGAACCAGTCCAGAGCGGCGGCCATGCCGATGGCACCCGCGATGTTCGGCGTACCGGCCTCGAACTTGTAGGGGACCTCGTTCCAGGTGCTGCCTTCCAGCGTCACGGTCTCGATCATCTCGCCGCCGCCATGCCAGGGCGGGAGTCGATCCAGCCACTCCAGGCGGCCGATCAGCGCACCGATGCCCGTCGGGCCGTAAGCCTTGTGGCCGGACATCGCGACGAAATCGGCGTCCCAGGCCTGCACGTCCATTCGCTGGTGGACCGTGGCCTGTGCCGCGTCGACCAGCAACACCGCACCCGCCGCGTGCGCGGCGTCGGCGATCCTGCGCACCGGGTGCATGGTGCCCAGGGCGTTGGAGCAGGCCGCCACCGACACGATCTTCACCCCCTCGAGCAGGGCGTCGAGGTTGCTGAGGTCCAGGGTTCCGTCATCCAGTAGCGGAATCCAGCGCAGCGTCGCACCGGAGCGCTCGCAGGCCAGCTGCCAGGGGACGATGTTCGAATGATGTTCCAGTTCGCTGATCAGCACGGCGTCGCCGGGCGCGAGTTCGGACTGGGCGAAGCACTGCGCGACGAGATTGATCGCCTCGGTTGTGCCCCGCGTCCAGACCACCTCGGCTCGGTCACGGGCGTTGACGAACGCGGCCAGGCGGTCACGGGCGGCCTCGTACTGCTCCG
>NZ_CAXFCL010000281.1:0-2619 GCF_964000955.1 uncultured Abyssibacter sp. | reverse complement strand
CCACCGACAGCAGCAGCGTGTCCCAGGGCACGGTGATCGACGCCAGCCCCAGCAACAGGCCGACGATGGGCGCGAACGCAAACACCATGATCACGTCGTTCAGCGCCACCTGGCTGAGCGTGAAGTGCGGCTCCCCGTCGGAAAGATTGCTCCACACGAACACCATCGCCGTGCAGGGCGCCGCCGCCAGCAGGATCAGCCCGGCGATGTACGAGTCGATCTGGTCGGCGGGCAGGTAGTCGCGAAACAGGGTCGCGATGAACAGCCAGCCCAGCAGCGCCATCGAGAATGGCTTGACGGCCCAGTTCACGAACAGCGTGACGCCGATGCCCCGCCAGTGCGCGCGCACCTGATTCAGCGCGGCGAAATCGATCTTCACCAGCATGGGGATGATCATCAGCCAGATCAGCGCGGCAACCGGCAGGTTCACGCGCGCGAGCTCCAGGCCACCAATGGCCTGGAACGCGCCAGGCAGCAGGTGCCCAAGCGCGATGCCGACGACAATGCAGGCCGCGACCCACAACGTGAGATAGCGTTCGAAGATGGACATGACCGGGTCTTGATTCAGCCTTCGATGACGTGGGGGCGGCGATCAGCCACAGCAGGCCGTCTTCGCCTTTGGCTCCGGTTTCGCCGTCGGGCAGCACACGCCGCTGGCGGGCGAGGCCTGCGGCTTCGACTTAGCCCCACCGAACACCGGAATCTCCGCCAGCGTGTGGAAGGTCTCCCAGGCGATGCCCGCCGGATCGGCGATCCAGTGCTTGTTGGAATTGGCGTAACAGCAGGCCGCATCCGCCTCCTCCACCGCGCCCAGGTCGGCGCGCTCCGCCTGCTCGCGCAGCGCCGTCAGCTCATCCTCGCTGTCGACCTGAAAGCCGAGATGATTCACGCCGGTCTCGGCGCCCCGGGCGGAGATCGCGAAGTTGACGCGTGGATCGTCCAGCATCCACTTGGCGTAGTCCGGTTTGGTCACCGTGGGCTCGGCGCCGAACAGCTTGTTGTAGAACGCGATGCCCTGGTCCAGATCAGGCACCGCAACGTGCACATGAAAGCGTTTCATTCCACCGTCTCCTCACATTGGGTTGGCAGTTCACAGCCGGCTTCGCCACCGCAGCAGTTCTCGGTGAGAAAGCCCAGCAATTCGTTCATGGCGGCAAAGTCCACCGAATAGAAAATGAAGCGACTCTCCTGCCGTGCCTGAATCATCCCGGCGTTGCGCAGCTCCTTGAGGTGAAACGACAAGGTGGCCTGTGCGATGCCAAGACGTTCGGCCAGCACGCCCGGATTCAGACCGGCGGGACCGGCCTGCACCAGGGCGCGAAACAGCGCCAGACGGGTTTCCTGCGCCAGGGCGGTGAGTCGAACGGTGGCGGTTGCGTTATCCATATTTCCATTATCATGGAAACGTCGAAATTTAAGCAAGTGAAATCAGCATGACCATGCACGGCCGTTCCGACGCCGCGCGCCGCCCGGTCGCTCAGGTCAAGGCGTTGGCCGCCACCCGCGTGTAGGCTCGGGCTCCGGATGCGGGGTGATCACAGCCCGGCGCAACACACCAGGGACGGGAACCGGGACAAGACATGTCTGACTTTTATCTGGCGCATGAATACTGGTTCGCCGCCGCGCAGCTCGTGCTGGCGATGCTGGGCATGGGTGCGACGCTGACGCTGGCCGACTTCCGCCGCGTGTTCGCGGACCCGCAAGGCTTCGGCGTGGGCATGGTGCTGCAACTGCTCGTCGCCCCGGCGCTGGCCTGGGTGTTCATCGACCTGTTCGGCGTCGGACCCGGCCTGGCCGTGGGGCTGGCGGTTTGCGCCGCCGTGCCGGGCGGCACGGTGTCCAACGTGTTCACCTACTTCGCCCAGGGCCACATCGCGCTGTCCATCGCGCTGACCGCGGTGGCCACCGTGGCCTGCCTGATCACCACGCCGCTGATTCTCGATCTGCTGGTCTCGCACCACATGCCGGCCGGCTTCGACATGCCGTCGGGCCGCATCGCCGTGGAGATTGGCGCCACCCTGCTGCTGCCGCTCATCCTCGGCATGCTGTATCTGCGGGCACTGCCCGCCAGCGCCGCCACATTCTCCAAATGGTGTATCCGCGGCTCGCTGTTCGTGATCGGCCTCATCGTGATCGGCGCGCTCACCGCGGGCCGGCTGGACCTCGAAAGCTTCGGCCTCGTGAACGTCGGCTATGTATTCGGGTTCGTGCTGGCGCTGGCCGCTGTCTCGTATGGGGTGCCGCGCCTGATGGGCCTGTCCAGCAGCGACGTCACGGCGATCAATGTCGAGGTGACCGTCCGCAACACCAACCTCGGCCTGCTCATCAAGGCCTCGCTGTTCCCCGCCGTGGTCGGCACCAGCGACCCGGTGGGCGACAACACCCTGTTCGCCATCCTGCTCTACGGCGCCCTGATGCTGTTGCTCAGCGCCGCGCTCATCCCCTGGCATCGCAGACGCAACGCCTGAGCCCCCCGCACGGCGAACGCGGTATCGTGCGGGCATTGCACATGCTCAGGGGAACCACGTTGAACCGACTCGCAGCCTCCGCGGCCTGCCTGCTCGCTGGCATTCTGCCGGCGCAGGCGCAGGACGCACCGGAACCCGAATCCAACCGCTT
>NZ_CAXFCL010000280.1:0-2310 GCF_964000955.1 uncultured Abyssibacter sp. | reverse complement strand
CCCGCAGGGGGCCATCGTCGCGGTGATTCCCCCGGGCACGGGGATGCTGGTGGCGGCGGCCGATCAGCTTGAGGGCTACGACAACGAGATCTACGACAACCGCACCGTGGGCATCGCCCTGGTGAACTACGGGCTGGCCGATCCGGGCGAGGCCGCGACGAATTACGACTTTTATCCGGAAGGGATACACATCTACGACAACCTGTTCCGGAACAACGGCTACAACCCGGCGCTGCCCGACTTGTCGCGCAGCACGTGCACCGGCGGTGACGGCATTCCGGCGGGCCTGCCCGGACCGGGCGACGATCTCGCGTGCATCGGCGACAACCCCACGCTGCTGCCGCTGATCATCCAGATCAAGAATTTCGGCACCAGCGCTCACATCATCTGGGACGGGGGCGAGGACGAGCCCAATGACTGCGCCACCGTGCCGGTCGACCGCGACGGCATTCCGCTGACCGAGCCCAACCCGAACGAGACCACGCGTCCGGAGCCGCGGACCGACGAACGTGGCCGACCGAACTTCTACCAGTTCGATCCGATTCCCGACTGCAAGTGGAACGCGTGGAAGTTCGCCGAGGGCGAACTGAAGAAGCCGGAGAACGGCATCTGCATCGAGAACAACGTCTACGAGAACACGACCAACCCGCTCGTGGACGACTTCGCCAACGTGCATTTCGCCACGCCCGATCCCACCGCGTTGCCGAATCTGGTGCCGGCGGACAATACGCCGCCGACCGACTGCCCGGTGGCGGCCGAGTCACTGCTGGCGCAGTACGTGCCGGTGCTGCCGGCGTTCGAAATTCATCCGAATGCGGCGGCGCGGCCGACCGATGCCCAGATCGCCGCGGTGTGCAACGGTGGCCCGTCCGGAGCGATCAATTATCAGGCGCTGGCGACGGTGAACTGCCCGACGCTGGCGGATTACGGCCTGTTCGAGCATGCGGACGATCCACGTGTCGCACCGCGTGGCCATGCGATGCCGTTCGATCTGAATACCATCCTGTTCTCCGACTACGCAGTGAAATACCGCTTCCTGTTCCTGCCACCGGCCGCGGGCGGCGGGGTCCAGAAGGCGATATTCCAGGACAGCCAGGATTGCGACACGCTGAACATCTACGACTGCTACACGCAGACGCTGCACTTCCCCGTCGGCACGGTGTTCGCGAAGACCTTCGCGTTTCGCGACGGGGACGACGAGGATGTCGTCGAGACCCGGCTGCTGATCAAGCGCGAGACCTCGGATGGCGTGACCTGGGTCGGTCTGCCGTACCGCTGGGTGGACTCCGATGATGGTGGCCGCGAGGCGGTGCTGGTGCTCGAGGGCGACACCGCCAGCGTGACCTACGACTATGTCGATCCGGACCCGGAGGTGGTCGACGCCCAGGGTGACCCCGTGCGCTACACCGGCACCGTGGAGCACTATGCGGTGCCCAACGCTGGCGCCTGCATCCTCTGCCACACCGGGGATGATCTGGAGCCCGGCGCGCCGCCGATCGGGCCGAAGGTCCGCAACCTCAATCGCGACTTCGACTTCCCCGACGTCGGCAGCATGAACCAGCTTGCCTACATGCAGAGCCAGGGCATGCTGGAGTTGCCCGACGCCCCGCAGAATCTGGAGACGATGGTGCGCTGGAACGTGCCGGGCTCCGGCGGGCAGATGCCCGGTTCACCGGCCGACGTGCATCAGCGCGCTCGTGCCTATCTGGAGGTCAACTGCATGCACTGCCACAATCCCGCGGGCAATGCGCAGAACTCCGGGCTGTTGCTGGATGCGTTCAACGATCCGATGGATCAGCGTCACGGCATCTGCAAGAGTCCCATCGCCGCCGGCCGCGCCGCGGATTTCGGCAGCTTCGACATCCGGCCCGGCAGCGCGGACGAATCCATCCTCCCGCTGCGTGTCGCCACGGTGCAGGCCGGGGCGCTGATGCCCCCGGTGGCCCGCTCCGTTCCGCACACCGAGGCGGTGGAACTGCTGATGCACTGGGTGGACAACGTGGTTGCCGATTTCGCTGATCCGGACGCCAACACCTGCGGCCGCGGCGGGTTGATGAAGATTCACGGCGTGCCGCTGCGTCTGCCCACCGGTGAGGCGCCCACACCGTCGACGCCGGCGCAACAGAAACCCTGGGGGTAGCCGCCAGTCGGGACGTCAGGCGGTGCGGGAGCGTCTCTTCCGTTCGTGCTGAACGAACCGTTTGCGCCGACTTCGCATTTTCCTCACGTCACGTCTGATCTAATCATGCCAGCAACGCATCATTCCCCATGTGTTGCCGAATCAGGTGTCGAGGTCATTGCCTCCGCCTG
>NZ_CAXFCL010000279.1:0-9648 GCF_964000955.1 uncultured Abyssibacter sp. | reverse complement strand
GCGGGCCACGCTGCTCTCTGCTCGCTTCGCGCTCTTGGGTGGAAACTGATCTCTTTGCAGCTCGCCTCTTAGCAAGAGTGCGACGCTCACGCTTCAGATGAAGATACGAATCTGACTTTGAGTGTTTCCGCACGTTCTACTCGCGCAGAGTCGGAACCCGAGTATGCATCAAGCCATTCCTCTGCTCGCAGCCAACGGGAAGTCATTTGATGCGCGCTGTAGCGCCAGCGTAGAACCCTACGTGCTCGGCACTCAAAGTCAATCTTGGACGCAGTGTACGCCCTTGAATTCAAACTAAAATTGGCTCCCCCGGACGGGCTCGAACCGCCGACCTAGTGATTAACAGTCACCCGCTCTACCAACTGAGCTACAGGGGAACATCGCATTCGCGAGGGCGCGGATTGTACTGATGCCGCCCATCGGTGGCAACGCCTTCACGTCCGGCCGCCGCGTTATCGCGGTGAACTTTCTGTCAAGGAACGAATTCGGTATGCTCGCGCGCTTGGCACGGCTTGTGGTTGCAAGCTGCCGTCACGTCCGTCTCTAGGGGAACTAACGACATGAAAAGCATCAAGGCGCTGTTGGCGCTGGCCGTACTCGGCGCCGCATCGACAGCGGTCGCGCAGAATTCTGATGGTCGATCGTACATCTACTCGGGGGGAATTCTGGTGCTGCCGGATGACCGGCAGGAAAACAGCGACGAAAGCTTCGGCGCGATGTTCGGTTACGGCATTCCGCTGGTCGACATGGATCTCCCGTTCGTGGGGAACAACATCGACCTGGAGTTCACCGGTTACTACAACTCCCTGAAGAACGAGACCGCCGATGACCGCGACTACCAGAAAGGTCTGATGGTCGATGCCATCTACCGCTTCAGCCGCGAGAACATGATCGATCTGCTCGGCTTCACGCCTTACGTGCTGGTCGGGATCGGCGGCGTGCAGGAAGACATCGCCGATGACAGCGAAGTGTTCTTTGCCGCGCAGCTGGGCGCCGGTGTGCGTCACTTCCTGAACGATCACGGAACCGCGGTGCGTGGCGACGTGCGCCTGATGGAAGTGTTCGACGACAGCTACCTGGATGTGCGCTTCAACCTGGGCCTGGAAGTGCCGCTGACCTCCAAGGGTGCCGGCGACGCCGACCGTGATGGCGTGGTCGACACGCTGGATCGTTGCCCGAACACACCGGCTGGCGTCGCGGTGACGCTGGAAGGCTGCGAGGCCGACGATGATTTCGATGGCGTGGTCAACTCCATCGACCAGTGCCCGCGCACCCCCAACGGTGTCCCCGTGGACGCGACGGGCTGCAGCGCGGACTCCGACCTCGATGGCGTACTCGACGCCTATGACGAGTGCCCGGACAGCGCCGAAGGTGCGCAGGTCAATGCCCGCGGTTGCGAGGTTGGCGGTGATGCCGACGAAGATGGCGTTGGGGATTCGATCGACCGCTGCCCCGGCACCGGTGAAGGCATCGTCGTGGACGCGGAAGGCTGCGCGATCAAGCAGACGTTCTCCCTGGAGGGCGTTAAGTTCGAGTTCGCCTCCGCCAACCTGACGCCGAACGCCAAGGTCGTGCTGCAGGACGTGGTCGATACGCTCGCGGGCCAGCCCTCCATGGAAGTCCAGATCGCCGGCCACACCGACAGCAAGGGTCTGGCCGCCTACAACGTGCGCCTCTCCGAGGAACGCGCGATGTCGGTCAAGGACTTCATGATCGAGAACGGGATCGATGACGATCGCCTGACGGCCATTGGTTTCGGCGAGTCCCAGCCGATCGCCGACAACGAGACCGAGGAAGGCCGCGAACTGAACCGTCGCGTGGAATTCAGCGTGATCTCCGAGTAACGCAACGCGGTGACGAAAAGCCCGGCCTCGTGCCGGGCTTTTTTGTGCCCGGCGCCGTCCGGTCGCCGGCTCGCTGCGGCAATTCCCGATAAACTGCCCGGCATGAATTCCGTTCGAAACGATCACCAGCGAGCGCTGGATTCCCTGACCGGCAAGACCGCCGACATGCAGGCGCTGACCACCCGGCTGGCGACCATCAACAGCGGCAGTTTCAATGCCGATGGTGTCGGCCGCGTCGCCGACGCCCTCGCCGACGCCTTCCGTCCCCTGGCGGATTCGGTGGACATGCTGGAGACGCCACCGTTACGCCAGCTTGCCGACGACGGCAGCTTCGTTGAACGCCCGATGGGACCGACACTGATCATCCGCAAACGCCCCCACGCGGCCCGACGGGTGTTGCTTGGCGGTCATCTGGATACCGTGTTTCCCGAGCAATCGGATTTCCAGACCGTTGAGCAGCAGGACGACCGACTGCATGGCCCCGGCGTCGCCGATCTCAAGGGCGGCCTGGTGGTGATGCAGCATGCGCTGATGACGCTGGAACAATCGGCGGATGCCGAATCGCTGGGCTGGACGGTGGTGCTGAATCCCGACGAGGAAATCGGCTCCATGGGCTCGGCCCCGGTACTGGAGCGCGAGGCCCGCCAGCACGACCTCGGCATGATCTACGAGCCATCCCTGCCCAACGGCAGCCTGGTCGCCGCGCGCAAGGGCAGCGGCAATTTCCAGGTGCTGGTGCGCGGCCGCGCCGCGCATGCCGGTCGCGAGCATCATCTGGGCCGCAACGCGATCCGCGCGCTGGCCGATGCCACGGTCGCCATCGATTCGCTGAACGGACAGCGTCAGGGCGTGACGGTGAACGTCGGGCAGGTCACCGGCGGCGGCCCGGTCAACATCGTGCCGGACCTGGCAATCCTGCGGCTGAACGTGCGCCTGCAACTGCCGGATGACCAGGACTGGGTGAGCACGGAGCTCAACCGGATCATCCGCGAGATCGACGGCCGCGACGGAATCGAGGCCAGCCTGCACGGCGGATTCACCCGCCCACCCAAGCTACGGACAGCGGCGCTGGAGTCGCTGATCGGCAGCATCAGCGAGTGCCGCGACCTGCTGGGCATGGACTTCGCATGGGAGGACACCGGCGGCTGTTGCGACGGCAACAACCTCGCGGCGGCCGGTCTGCCCAACGTCGACAACCTGGGTGTCGTCGGCTCCCATATCCACAGCCACCGTGAATTCATGCAGATTTCGAGTTTCGTGCCGCGGGCGCAGCTCTCCGCGCTGTTGCTGATGCGTCTGGCCAGCGGCGATACGCCCTGGCCCATCAAGGACACTCGCCCATGATGGTCCTGCGCGCGATGCGCAGCGACGAGCATGACTTCGATGCCCTGTGCCGGATCGCGGAGCTGTCGGGCCCAGGATTCACCTCGCTGACGACGGATCGGGATCTGCTGCACAACAAGATCAACCGCTCCGAAGAAGCGTTCACGCAGGCGCTGGATGCGCCGCTGGACGAGCTGTATCTGTTCTCACTGGAAGACACGGCAACCAATGCGGTCGGTGGATGCTGCGGCCTAGAGTCGGCGGTGGGCATGCGCGAGCCGTTCTACAATTACCGCGTGGGCACGGTCGTGCATGCCTCGCGGGAACTGGGCGTCTACCGAAAAACGCCGACGTTGTATCTGTCCAACGACTACACCGGCTGCAGCGAGCTTTGCACGCTGTTCCTGAATCCGGATTTTCGTGGCGGCGGCAACGGCACGCTGCTGTCCAAGGCACGGTTCCTGTTCATGGCCGAACATCCGCATCGCTTCAACGAGCGCGTGCTCGCCGAAATGCGCGGCTGGTCCGATGAACAGGGCGAATCCCCGTTCTGGGACGCGCTGGGCCGCAAGTTCTTCGACATGGACTACGCCCGCGCGGACCATCTGACCGCGGTTAGCACCAAGGCCTTCATCGCCGAGCTGATGCCGCGCTATCCGGTGTACACCACCCTACTGCCCGAGGCGGCGCAACGGGTCATCGGCCGGGTCCATCCCAACACCGAACCCGCGCTGCGCATGCTCAAGGCGGAAGGCTTTCGCTACCAGGGTTACGTCGACATCTTCGACGGCGGCGCCGCAGTGGACGTACTGTTCGAGGACATCAAGGCAATCAAGCGCAGCCGTCTGGCGGAATTGAAGGTCGGCGCACCCGCCGGCGACACCCGGGTACTCGTCAGCAACCGCAAACTGGCAGAATTCCGCTGCACCCTCACCACCGTCGAACTGCACGACTCCGGAGAACGGTTGACGGCGACGGCCGAGGTGGCGGACGCGCTGCGACTGTCCGACGGCGACAGCCTGCGCTACCTGCCGCTGGCCTGAGCCAGATCCAGTCGAACAGCACGCGGAAGACACAACCATGAACAACGACCACACTGGCCTGTGGATCAACAATCGCTGGCAGGCCGCCAGCGGCAAGCCGATCACCGTCACCAGCCCGGCCACCGGCGAACCACTGTGGCAAGGCGCCGGCGCCGGCCCGGATGACGTGGGCGCCGCCGTTCAGGCCGCCCGCGACGCAAGCACCATCTGGCAGCGCACAGCGTTGCCTGAACGCATCGCCATCTGCGAACGTTTCGCCGAACTGCTCCGCGCGGGCACGGACGGCCTGGCCCGCATCATCGCCGATGAAACCGGCAAACCGCTCTGGGAGACCCGGACCGAAATCGCTGCGATGGCGGGCAAGATCGCGATCTCGGTTCGAGCCCAGGCGGAGCGCGCCGGCGAGCGCAGCGAAGCCATCGCGGGGGGTGCGGCCGTGCTGCGGCACCGTCCCCATGGCGTCGCCGCCGTCTTCGGTCCCTACAACTTCCCGGGACATCTGCCCAACGGACACATCGTGCCCGCCCTGCTCGCCGGCAACACGGTGGTGTTCAAGCCCAGCGACCTGACGCCGCTGATCGCGATGCAGGTGGTCGAGCTGTGGGCGCAGGCCGGCCTGCCGGCCGGGGTGCTCAATCTCGTCTGCGGCGCGGTGGAAACCGGCGCGGCGCTGGCGGGCCATCCCGGCATCGATGCGCTGTTCTTCACCGGCAGCGAACGCACCGGCAAGCTGCTGCACCGCCAGTTCGCCGACCAGCCCGGCAAGATGCTGGCGCTGGAGATGGGCGGCAACAATGCGCTGGTGATCGAGGAGGTGGACCAGCTCGACGCCGCAGTGTTCGAGACCGTGCAGTCCGCGTTCATTACTACCGGACAGCGCTGCACCTGCGCGCGCCGGCTGATGGTCCCCGAGGGCGACTGGGGCGAACGTTTTCTGGAACGCCTGATCAGCGTCACGGCCGGCCTGAAGATCGGCCCGCCCGATGAGGAGCCGGCGCCGTTTATGGGGCCGCTGATCTCCGCAACGGCTGCCCAGCACGTGCTCGACGCTCAGGATCGTCTGGAGTCGCTGGGCGGCGTCGTGCTCAAGCGTTGCGAGCGCATTCCCGGCCTGACCGAGGCTTTCCTGACGCCGGGCATCATCGATCTCACGCACGCGGCCAACGTGCCTGACGACGAGGTCTTCGGCCCCCTGCTCTCGGTTTACCGCTACACCGAGTTCGCTGATGCGCTAAGCCTCGCGAACAACACGCGGTTCGGCCTCTCCGCGGGCCTGATCTCGGATTCCGACGAGCGCTGGGCGGAGTTCCTCGACACGATCCGGGCCGGCATCGTCAACCGCAACCGGTCAATCACCGGCGCCAGCAGCAGTGCACCGTTCGGCGGCCCTGGCGACAGCGGCAACCTGCGCCCCAGCGCCTACTACGCGGCCGACTACTGCGCCTACCCGGTCGCCAGCATGGAACGCGACAGCGTGGCGCTACCGGACACGCTGCCCGCGGGCATGAGTCTTTAACGGTGCTGCTTGAAGCCAACTTCGACGGCCTCGTCGGGCCGTCCCATCATTTCGGCGGCCTCGGTATCGGCAATCTCGCCTCGCAGGCGAACAAGGCGCGGGTCTCCAATCCGCTAGAGGCGGCTTTGCAGGGGCTGGAGAAGATGGCCGGTCTCGCCGCGCTGGGCCTGCATCAGGGCGTTCTGCCCCCGCAGGCCCGACCGGACGTGGATTTTCTGCGCCGCGTTGGCTTCGTCGGAACCGACACCAAGGTGCTCGCCCAGGCCCTGAGCGATGCGCCCGGCCTGCTGTCCGCGGCCGGTTCCGCCGCCGCGATGTGGGCGGCCAATGCGGCGACGGTCTCCGCGTCTGCCGACACCTGGGACAGCCGTGTGCATTTCACGCCCGCGAACCTCGTGTCGCAAACACACCGCGCGCTGGAAACCCCAACCACGGCCGCCGCGCTGAAGGCGACCTTCCCCAGCGATCGCTACTTCGCCCACCACCCTGCACTGCCGGCCTGCACGCAGCTCGCCGACGAGGGCGCGGCCAACCACACGCGATTCGCGCTGGACGATCACACCTGCGGTGTCAGCCTGTTCGTGTACGGCACGGATCTGGAATCGCCGGCGACCGGCCGCTTCCCGGCCCGACAGACGCGGCTGGCCAGTGAAGCGGTCGCGCGGCAGCACCGGCTGCGCACCGACCGGACCCTGTTCGCCGCGCAGCATCCGGAGGCGATCAACGCGGGCGTGTTCCACAACGACGTGATCGCCGTGGGTCATCGCGACATCCTGCTGTATCACGAGATGGCCTTCGCCAATGAAGCGGGCGTCGTTGGCTCGCTCTCCCGCATGATGGGCGAGCCGCTACGGACCATCCGAATCAACCAGTCGCAGGTGGATCTGTCCGCGGCCATCACCAGTTACCTGTTCAACAGCCAGATCGTCACGCTGCCGGACGGCACGGTGCGGCTGATCGTCGCCAAGGATTGCGAGGAGCATCCCGCGGTCTGGGCCGCGATCACCGAGATGGTCGAATCCGACGGTCCCATCGACGGCGTTCAGGTGTTCGATGTCCGCCAGAGCATGCGCAACGGCGGCGGACCGGCCTGCCTGCGGCTGCGCGTGCCGCTGAACGACGATGAACGCGGCGCGGTGAATCCGGATAGCTGGTTCACCCCGGACCTGCACAAGACGCTCAAGGCCTGGGTGGAAAAACACTACCGGGACCGGTTGGCGATCGCTGACCTGGCCGACCCGGCATTCCTCAACGAAGTCCGCGAAACACTGGACCGGCTGACCGTCATCCTCGGGCTCGGTTCGATCTACCCGTTCCAGCAGACCGCGTGAGCGACTACGACTGGAGCTGGCGGGACTTCTCCGAACTCTCCGGGCCCGAGGTTTACGCGGTGCTGGCGCTGCGCGCGTCGATCTTCGTGGTGGAGCAGCACTGCCCCTACCCGGATGCCGACGGTCTGGATCTGGATGCGCGGCATTTGCTTGTGACGGATGCGCGACAGCACCTTTGCGCCTACCTGCGGCTGCTGGCTCCGGACGTGCGATTCCCCACACCGAGCATCGGCCGGGTGGTCGTCGCCGCCGAGCATCGTGGCCAGGCACTCGGGCGGCGACTCATGGAAGCCGGCATGGCGGAATGCCGCCGCCTGTGGCCCGGAGCCGGCATGAGCGTCGGCGCCCAGGCGCACCTGGAGCGCTTTTACCAATCACTAGGCTTCAGAACGCTGGGCCCGCCCTATGACGAGGACGGCATCCCGCACATCGACATGCGCTGCGAGGCCTGACGACTCCGCTTACGCGGCGGCGGATGCCTGCGCGACGACCTTTCTGACGCCTTCCGCGAAGCGCTGGAGACCCAGGTCGAGATCCGCTTCGGGGATATTCAGTGCCGGCGCGAAACGCACGACGTTGAGCCCCGCGACCAGCACCATCACACCGGCGTCCAGCGCGGCATTCAGGAACGCACGCGCCTGACCCGCGAACGGCTCGGCAACCTCGGCGCCCATCAGCAGCCCCATGCCCCGCACCTCACGGAACGCGCCCGTTTCGGCGGCGATGGCTTCCAGACCCGCACGAAGCTGTTTGTTGCGGGCCTGCACACCGCTGAGCAGCGTCGGCGTGTTCACCTGCTCCAGCACCGCCTCGGCGACGGCGCAGGCCAGCGGGTTGCCGCCATAAGTGCTGCCATGAGTCCCGACGACGAAGCTCGCGGCCACCTTCTCCGTGGTCAGCATGGCGCCCACCGGAAAACCGCCGCCCAGCCCCTTGGCGGAACTGAGGATGTCGGGCTTCACGCCGTAGGCCTCGTAGGCATACAGGTGGCCGGTGCGGCCCATGCCCGTCTGCACTTCGTCGAAGATCAGCAGCGCGTTGTGCTGGTCGCACAGTTCGCGCACGCCACGGATGAACTCGGGCGTCGCGGGCACGATGCCGCCCTCGCCCTGCATGGGCTCCATGACGACGGCGCAGGTCCGATCGCTGATCACCTCACGCAGGGAGTCGAGGTCGTTGTACAGGGCATGATGCAGCCCACCGGGCACCGGGCCGAAGCCCTCGGTGTACTTGGGCTGACCACCGACGGACACCGTGAAAAGCGTGCGGCCGTGGAAGGCCTGCTGGAACGAGATGATCTCGTGCTTCTCGGGGCCGAAGTGGTCCGACGCGTAGCGACGCGCCAGCTTGAAGGCCGCTTCGTTGGCCTCGGCGCCGGAGTTGCAGAAGTACACGCGGTCCGCGAACGTCGCCGCGACCAGCTTCTGCGCCAGGCGGATCGCCGGTTCGTTGGTCATCACGTTGGACAGATGCCACAGCCGCTCGCTCTGCGCCTGCAATGCCTGCACCATCGCCGGATGACAATGCCCCAGCGCGCTGACGGCGATACCGCCAGCCAGATCGATGTACTCGCGGTTGTCCTGATCCCAGACGCGCGAACCCTGACCTCGGACCGGAATCACGGCGGCCGGATTGTAGTTCGGCACCATGACGGCATCGAAGTCCTGGCGAGTCACGGTCTGCATCTGGGTCATGTGAGCACCATCGGGGAGGAAAAATGGTGCCGGCAGAGGGATTTGAACCCCCGACCTACGCATTACGAATGCGCCGCTCTACCAACTGAGCTATGCCGGCCTGTCGATGCTCTCGGGTCCGCCTCTGGAAACACCCTGGGAGCGCTGGCGCGTCCCGACGCGTTCGATCGAGGGGTCTCGAAAAGCGGCGGCGAAGTATAGCAACGTTCGGACACGCGACGGAACCTTCAAATCAACCCTTTTCGCCCATGGCCCGTCCGCTCATCCGTCCCGGATAGGCGCTTGCCGCCCAACCATGAATCACGACCCGTTCCATCGTAAGCTAGGCGTCATGGAGAGGACGCGGGGGTTTACGCTGATCGAGTTGCTGGTGGCGGTTGCGGTCGCCAGCATCCTGCTGGCCGTGGCACTGCCATCGTTCCAGAGCCTGATTGCGAGCAATCGCAGCGCGAGTGACGCGAACGCATTGCTGTCGATACTGATGCTCACTCGCAGCGAGGCCATCAAGCGCAACACCACGGTGGTCGCCTGCAAGTCGACGGATGGTGAAAGTTGCAGTACCGATTCCAGCGTAGGTTGGGATGCCGGGGTTGTGGTCTTCGTCGACAACGTGGCAACCAACAACAAGATTGATTCTGGCGAGACGATTGTGCAGGTCCGTGTACCTCTGGCTCGGGTCAGCGAGATGACAGGCAATGCGCAAGTGGAAAACTCGATGAGCTATCTTCCGACGGGGCGAGGCACCAAGAACGGAACGATAACGATCGACCCGAATGATTCGGCCCACGCCCGTAGGCTTGTCATCTCGCCGGCTGGCCGCCCTTACATCACGAAGTCCTGAGTCACTCGATGCCAAGGGGTCGTTTCCAGTCCGGAGTCAGCCTGATCGAGGTGCTC
>NZ_CAXFCL010000278.1:0-6049 GCF_964000955.1 uncultured Abyssibacter sp. | reverse complement strand
GCCGAGGGGCTGCGCGAGCCGCTGTTCGAATCGGCGACCACCGGCAAGATTCTCGCCGCGATCTTCGGATTCTTCCTCGGTTACGGCGCAACGTTGGCGGAACCCGCGCTGAACGCGCTGGGCGAGACGGTGGAGAAAATCACCATTGGCGCATTCAGAAAGTCCTTCCTGATGCAATCGGTGGCACTCGGCGTCGGGCTCGGCATCGGTGTCGGCGTGATCAAGATCGCGTTCAACATTCCTCTGGAATATCTGCTGATCCCGCCCTACCTGCTGTTGCTGGTTCTGACGCTGATCTCCTCCGAGGAATTCGTGAACTTCGGCTGGGACAGCGCCGGCGTGACAACCGGACCGATCACGGTCCCGCTGGTGCTGGCCATGGGCCTGGGCATCGGTGGCAACGTGCAGGGCGTGATCGACGGCTTCGGCGTGCTGGCGCTGGCCTCGGTCGGGCCGATCATCACCGTGCTCGCGGTGGGAATCATCGTGTCCCGTGCCCGCAGCGGCCGACCGGCGGAGGCCGCATGAGCGAACACTTCGAAGTCCTGCGCAAGGTTTCACTGGTCGCGGCGATCCTGCCACCGCCGACCGTCAAGCCGGTGATCGAACGGCTGTTCGCCTCAGGCGAGCGCAACGCCTTCGTCACCAATGCCCGCGGCACGCTGATCCGGACCGAATGGGTCCAGCGCTTCCTGCCGCTGATCAGTCCGGAAAAGGAAATCCTGCGGTTTCTGGTTCCCGACGCACAGGTAGACAGCGTGATCCGCGAGATCTCCGAGGCCGGCGGCCTGCGCTACCCCGGTTCAGGCGCGGTGTACTCGGTCCCCTGCGACGACCTTTATCACACGCCGGACTTTCCGATCTGGGAAGGCCTGGGCTCCGAGGAGCCCGGCAGCGATGCCTCGATCGGACTGCGCGAAAACCTGGCCGCCATCACCTGCATTCTGCAGCCGGATTACACGGAGAGCGTCTCCAAGGCCGCAATGCAGGCGGGCGCCCACGGTCCGGTCGTCTACTACTGCGAAGGACGTGGCCTGCGCGACCGGCTCGGCTGGCTGCGAATCACCAAGAAACGCACCAAGGAAGTCATGACCGTGGTGGTGGACAACTCGGACGCCGACGCCGTGGTCGAGGCCATGACCGTCGCCGGCCGGCTGACCATGCCCGGACGTGGTTTTCTTTACCGCATGCCGGTGCAGAAAGGCATCGTCAACCTGCCGAGCACGGTGGGAAGCCGCCACTACGCCGCGGACATGCAGCAGGTCATCGCCGCCATCGACGGCCTGGTCGGTCACACGGATTGGCGGCGCCAGCAGGTCATTCGTCTCGGCACCGGGGCCCACGCCGCCGGCCTGGGACTGGAAGACGAGGTTGCCGACTCGGCGCAGACCGAACCACAGACCCGCCTCACCATCATCTCCAGCGGCACCCACATGCAGACCCTGCTGGATGCCGCGACAGCCGCCGGCGCCACCGGCGCCAACACATTGTCGGCTCGATTCGTCGAGGCGGAATCCAAGGTCGCGATGGGCCGTCGCCTGAACCGCGAGCGCTCGTGGATTCAATCCGTCGTCCCCGCTCGGCAGGCGCAGCCGATCATGGACGCCGTCATGAAAACCGCCGAAGAAAACAACATCACCGAGGTGTGCCTGTTCGGGCAGCCCGTGACCCGCGCGGTCACCTACCAGGCGCAGACGGTCGGCAATGACGCACCCAGCGGACGGACCTATCGGGGCGCGGCGATCTAGCGTTCCCGACCCACCGCAAAAATTGGTTCGGGCTGTCCGGTTCTGGCGCCGGATTCCGTTATAGACGGTGCAGATTCAACTGCCCCGAAATCACGGCACGAACGCGGTTCGGGCACCGCATGTGCTGTCACCAGACCCAGCTGCCCAGGAGTCACCGACCTTGATCCACGCGACCCACCATCGATCGGCGCTCGCCATCGTCGCCTTGCTCGTGCTGTTTTCCGGCTGCGTTGCACAGCGCCCGGTCTTCGAACCGGATATCCAGACCGCTATCCGTGACACAGGCACAACACTGATCGTCGATCAGGAAGAGATCAACGCGACCTACATCGTTCAGAACTCCTCCGCAGCCACGGCACAGTTCGGGCTGATCGGCGGGCTGATCGGGGCAGTGGTCGACGCATCGGTCAATTCGACCAGAGCCAAAACCGCCGAGGAGCGTGTCGCGGACATCCGCAACGCCATCCTTGGCTTCGATTTTGAAACGACAATGCAGGGCCACCTGGACTCCAGCCTCACGGAAGTCACTTGGCTGCATGCACGACCAGTTGAAGTTCTGACCAACGCCCAGTCCAGCGATGACCTTGATCGCCTCCTGCGCAAGGAAACCGGCGATGTCCACCTCTTCGTGAGTGCGGACTACTCCATTGACGCCGAACTCAATGCGGCCCGCGTCTCGCTCGAAGTGATCGCTGTTCCACGTTCCAAGACCGTGCGTGAAATCTCCGGCTGGACCGCAGACCGCCCTCCCTACGTCGTGCGACGCACCGCCATCTACCAAAACACCATTTCGTACGCTGCCTATATGGGACTCACATCTTCCGATGTCGAAGAACGTGAAGAGCACTGGATTGACAATCAGGGAGCTCTTCTCAAGAAGGCTCTGGAAACCGGTATCAACAACGTCGTGCGAACCTTGATTGTCGACCTCAACGACTCGACACCGGACACGGAACGCACCGCCAAGGTGGATTTCAAGGATCCGACCAAGGCAACAGTTGGATTGACTGCCCGTAGCGTCAAGGATACGGATGACGGCAAACAGGTTCGCTGGTCTGACGGCTCAATCGTGACTTACGCACCGGCGTTGTCGCTGACTGCCAGCAACGCACGGTAGTCTGGGATGCATTTCTCATGGCCGGCGCGGATACATGCCGCGCCGGCATTGCTGGCCTTCGCCCTGATCACGGGCTGCGTACCGAATCAATTCACGACAATGACCGCCGCACCCGCGGGGCACGACGTCAAACTCGATCGAAGGCGCACGGCTCGACTGATTCCTGAAAACGGTATCTGCCCACTCGTCCTGCGCAACGTCAGCGATCAACGCCGCCGCACCGAAGAACTCGGTCTGCACGGCCATGACTCCATCGTAATGGACGATCCGCTGGGTTGGAGCAGGCAGGTCTTTCTTGCCCTGCCCAACGTATCGGATGATCCGAATAGCGATTCAGCCTACCCGCTGGATGTCGAACTTCATGTCCTTCGTGTGCAGACCCATCGCGGCGGCTACACGCGTGCCGTCGCCCTGGTCACCAGAACGACCGTCACACTGGCATCCGGGGAAAAGGTTCAACGGGTGTATCGAGGCCGACAAACCGGGATCAATTGGTTCGGCTCACAGGAAGAGGTGAACGACGCCATCGTCACGGCATCAAAAGATCTGCAAAAACAGTTTCTTGCCGACTTGACCACATACTGCGAATCGCCCGAAACAACGAATGTCCGCAACTCCGCGTCCGAAGAGGCGGGCTGACCGACCTCAGAACGACGACCACCCCGTCGCCTCCATCAGGCGGTAGGTCCATCGCAACTTGGCGCGCTCATCGGCGAAGTCGGTGTAAGGCACCGAGAAGTGTCGGCCGTTCCGGTTCTCCCAGAGACCGTCGAACCACGTGGTCATCGAGATCGCCAGCGCATGGTCGGCCGGCAGGGACAAGGCCACGTCGGTCTCCAGATTGAAATCGTCCAGATTGCGGCGGGTGAAATTCGCGGAACCCAGGACCGACAGAAAGCGACCGTTGCCCGCGGTCTCCACCAGCAACGCCTTGAAGTGACATTGCTCGCCATGGGTGTCACACCAGCGCACATCGATCCCGGCGTTCACCAACTCGGCGGCGACCGGGCGCGCGGGCACGCCGTTCTTCTCGCGACCAAAGGCGTCGCGGTTCGGGTCCAGCAGCACGCGAACATCGGCGCCCCGCCCCCGCGCCGCCTTCAGCGCTTCGATGACCTCACGATCCGACAGATAGAACATCGCCAGACGAACGCGATCATCGGCACCGGCGACCTGCAGCGCATCGAGAATGGCCGACTCGATCGCATTCTCGGTGACGATCCGGATGGTGGCGTCGGGAGGTTTGCCGGTCTCACGTGGCGCGACCCGCAACCAGCGGTCCGGGATGCGGACATCATCGCTGGAGAATCGCAGCACGGCCTGTTCGGTTCGCAGCAGGTCGACGGCCGCGGGGCCCGCGAACCGCAGGGCGATGTTGCTGTGGGCGCTGCTGTCGGTGTGAGGATTCGCCGAGGTCACCAGCGCCCGCAGGCCTCCCCTGCCGTCATCGGCCACCAGCGTCTTGCGGTGGTTGGCCTTGAAGTTCAGCAGAGCGAGATAGCTGCGCAGCGTGACCTCGCCGTCGCCCAGCGCATTCGGCAGCCAGCCGCCCTCCGTGGTGTTGCCGAACGGCCGCGCCAGCCAGCGCCACAGTCCGCTGTAGCTGGGGTTGCTGTCACGCAACGCGGTCAGCCGCGTCATCACGACTTCGACGCCAACACGCCGCAGCCGCTGGAGGTGCTCGGCTTCCAGTCCGCCGTACACGGTATTGATCGGGTCGGTGATCAGGACCACGGTCAGACCGCCGTTCGCCGCACGTGCGTCGATCAACGCCCGGGTCAGCTCACTGGTCAGGTCACGCGTCCGTTCCGGTTCGGGTCCGTGAAACGGGTTGAACAGGAACATGTCGATGACGATCAGCTCGCGCGCATCCGCGATCATCTTGAACACGGCATCGAAGATGGCCTGATCGCTTTGTCGCCGGCCGTCGGCGTCGAGATAGGTCGTGTCCACCAGCAACTCGGCATCAGCCAGCGGTCGCGCCGACCCGTCGTGGGTCAGGCCTTCCGGCATCTGGACACGCGTCGACAGCGTGACGCTGAGCCATGCGATCAGGCCCACCGTGACGATGGTGTAGCCGATCAGACGCGGAACGCGTCGGACACGCTGCGTGAATCGGCTCATCGCTGCGAGCGTTCGACCGGCCGCGTCGCCATGCGGGCCGCGACGATGCGCAGCTTGGGCGCGATATGGCGCCGGCAGAACGGCGCCTCGGGGCGTCTTGCGTAGTAGTTCCGATACCGGGGCGACGACGCGCGGAACGTGCCGAAACGCAGCACTTCGGTCACCAGCGTCTTCTCGAACGCACCTCGGGCCGCCCGCAGTTCGCGGCGGGCGGACTCTGCCTGGGCGTTGTTCATGACATAGACGGCGGACCGGTACTTGTCGCGCATCGGATGCGCCGACGTACTGGCATGTGTGTGCAGATGCGCGTCGATCAACTCACGCAAAGCAATCCGGGTCGGATCGAAACGCAGGAGCACCGCCTCCGAAAAGCGGGCGGGGTCATCCGTCGTCGCGATCCAGCCCTGCCGGACCTCGGCCACGCCGACAATCGCCTGGAACACCGCCTCCGTGCACCAGTGACAGCCGCCGCCGAACCCGATCCGCTCACTCACCGTCGGCAACAGCCTCCGGAGCAGCCGCAAGCAGGTCCAGCGCAGCAGCGGTCATCGCCCGAACACCGGTTTCGATCGCCAAAGGCGCATCCGGCGCGAAGAACGGGGAATGCAGTGACGGCAACGACTCGCCGCTGCTTTTCGCCGCCTGGTAGGTTCGCGGTTCCACACCACCCAGCCAGTAGATGAAGCTGGGAATCGCCGGGTCGGTCAGTCCGTACTCGGAGAAATCCTCGCCGCCCATGACCGCGGGCACCGACTCCACCTGGTCTTCACCCAGCGTCGCCTCGATGACGCCGACAACCCGCTGGACCAGCTCCGGATTGTTGTAGGTGGACCGCGTGTGCTCGTCCTGCACCGTGACTTCGGGCAGCTTGTCCTCCGGCAACCCCGCCGCCAGCGCCTGTCCGCGGGCGATCCTGCGGATGCCGTCAATCAACGCATCGCGGGTCTCGGCGCTGTAGGCGCGTACCGTGAGCTGCAGCTTCACCTGATCCGGGATGATGTTGTGCTTGGTCCCGCCATGAATCGAGCCCACGGTCACGACCCCGGGCTCCACCGGCGGG
>NZ_CAXFCL010000277.1:0-17855 GCF_964000955.1 uncultured Abyssibacter sp. | reverse complement strand
TATCCCCACAAGGTGCTGACAGGCCGCCGCGCCCGCCTCGAAACCATCCGCCGCAAGGATGGCCTGGCGCCGTTTCCGTCCCGTGACGAAAGCGAGTACGACACCTTCGGCACCGGACATTCCAGCACCGCGATCTCCGCAGCCGTGGGCATGGCCGAGGGTATCCGGGTGCTGGGCCGCGCGGGAGAACAGCGCGTAGCCTGCGTCATCGGCGACGGCGGCATGACCGCCGGCATGGCCTTCGAGGCCCTGAATCACCTCGGCAGCGCCGGCAGTGACGTGCTGGTGATCTACAACGACAACGACATGTCGATCTCCGAGAATGTCGGCGCGCTGCGCGATCATTGCGCCCGCGTATTCGCGCGGCATCCGGACGCGGCACGCACGCCGGAGGCCTACCGTCGCGCTGTCGCGCCGGAAAGCGACCTGTCGCCGGATGACGGTGACCTGTTCGAATCGCTGGGCGTGCGCTACCTCGGCCCGGTCGATGGCCATGACCTGAATGCGCTGATCCCCGCGCTGCGCAACGCGCTGGCTGCCAGAGGGCCGCGGCTGCTGCACGTCGCCACGGTCAAGGGCAAGGGATTCGATCCCGCCGAATGCGACCCGATTGCCTATCACGGCGTCAGCGGCTTCGATCCAGTCACCGGCGAAATGTCCAAGGGCGGACCGTCACGGCCGACCTTCACCAAGGTCTTCGGCCGTTGGCTCTGCAAGGCCGCCGAGGAGGACCCGAAGCTGGTCGCGATCACGCCGGCCATGCGGGAAGGATCCGGACTGGTGGAATTCGCCGAGCGTTACCCCGACCGCTACTTCGACGTCGCGATCGCCGAGCAGCACGCGGTGACCCTGGGCGCCGGCCTGGCCACCGAAGGCCTGCACCCCGTGGTCGCGATCTACTCGACGTTCCTGCAACGTGGTTACGACCAACTCGTGCACGACGTGGCGATCCAGAATCTGCCGGTGCTGTTCGCCATCGACCGTGGCGGCATCGTCGGTGCCGACGGCGCCACCCACAATGGCGCCTTCGATCTCAGCTACCTGCGCTGCGTGCCGAACATGGTGGTCATGGCGCCCAGCGACGAAAACGAATGCCAGCGCATGCTGACGACAGGCATCCGCCATGACGGACCCAGCGCCGTGCGTTATCCGCGCGGCAGCGGACCCGGCGCCGAACTGGACGACGATCCGCAACCGCTGGAAATCGGCCGCGCCCGCATCGTGCGCTCCGCGCTCGGGCGCCGCCGCCCCCGCGTCGCCATCCTCGCCTTCGGCGTCATGGTCGAACCCGCGCTGGCCGCTGCCGAACTGCTCGACGCAACCGTGATCGACATGCGTTTCGTCAAGCCAATCGACGTGGACATGGTGTTGCGCATGGCCGACGAAGCCGATCTGATCGTCACCGTCGAGGACAACGTCATCGCCGGTGGCGCGGGCAGCGCGGTGAACGAGGTGCTGATGGCACGACATCTCGCCGTGCCGGCGCTCAATCTCGGACTGCCTGACAGCTTCGTCGAGCACGGCGGCCGCGAGGAAATGCTTGCCAGCCTCGGCCTGGACGCCGCCGGTATCCAGCGCGCGATCCAGCGCCGGCTGCGCGCTCGCGACCTCGACGGTGTCAGCTCAGCGGGTAGCGCGGGCTGAGAGGCTAGTCCGCGTAACGTCCGCGGCGCGTCGACACCTCGTCCAGACGCCACAGGGCGTCCGGCGTGGCGCGCTCCAGTTCGGCTTCCTCGGTGTCCGGCAGGCCGGGGAACAGGTCGAAGCCCGTCGCCTGCTCGACGGCATCCACCGTGGTGACGAAATCGCGCAGATCCGCATTCGGTGCGGCCGACTGCGGGACCAGCATCGCCAACGCGCGCAGCCCGCTTCCATCCGGCCCCTCCGCCAGCAGTACACGATAAAGCGCGTCCGGCACCTCGACGCCACGTCCCACCCAGGCCCTGTCCTCGTCGAACACCGGCCCGGTGACCACCCACAACGCGTCAAGCCCGGCGGCCCACACATCGGTTTCCAGTTCCTCGATGCGCTGCCAGACGCCGCGATTCATCGCATGCCGCTGCGCGACGATATTGCTCATGCGGAAGGTCGCGAGCTGGGCGTCGCGCCCGTAAAGCCGTGAAATCACGTAGTTCGGTGCCAGATGCCCGCGTCCGTAGTCGGTGCCACGCAAGGCATCCGGGTCGACCTGGTGAAAGACGCGCCAGTCGCGGGTGAAGCGATCCGGCCTGGGTGGGCCGGCAGGGTCTGCAATCGCGCCCGAGCGATAAATCACCCAAAGCGGCGCGGCGCGCAGCTCGGAATAGCCCACCAGAAATCCGGGCGGGTCCAGCACCCGCACCCAGGACAGCCAGCCGGGTTGCGTGGCCTCGGGCAATCCGCCGGGAATCGCCGGGTCCGACGGCGGCAGCAGCGTGCCGGCGATCAGACCCAGCAGGCAGATGACGCCGGTCGCGACCAGCCCGAGCCGTCGCCGTCCTGTGCTCACGCGTCGGCGGCGACCATGTCGAACCACGCGAGATCCGGTCGCAGCGTGACCACCGTGCCGACGACCAACAGCGCCGGCCCGGTCAGTCCGGCCACCTCGACCTGCGCCGGAAGCGCATCCAGCGTTCCGCTGACAACCCGCTGCGACCGCAGCGTGCCGGATTCGATCATGGCGCAGGGGTGCTCGGGCGCGAGACCATGCGCGATCAGTTGCCCGCAGACCTCGGCCAGCGTCGCCAGCCCCATGTAAACCACCAGCGTCTGTTGCGGCGCCGCCATCGCCTGCCATGGCAGGGACAGATGACCGTTCGCCTTGCGATGACCGGTGACGAACATGCAGGACTGGGCATGATCGCGATGGGTCAGCGGAATGCCGGCGTAGGCGGCGCAACCGGATGCCGCGGTGATGCCCGGCACGACCTCCACCGTGATTCCGGCGGCAACGACATCGGCCAGCTCCTCGCCACCGCGGCCGAAGATGAAGGGATCGCCGCCCTTGAGCCTGACCACCTGCCGGCCGGCACGGGCATGCTCGACCATCAGTGCATTGATCTGCGATTGCGGCACCGTGTGGCGATCGCGACGCTTGCCGACGTGAATGCGCTCGGCATCGCGTCGGGCGAGATCCACCAGCTCCTGATTGACCAGGCGGTCGAACAGGACAACATCGGCATCCTGAAGACGGCGCAGCGCGCGCAGGGTCAACAGCGACGGGTCGCCCGGCCCGCCGCCCACCAGACTCACTCGCCCGTTCGCGGTCGCGGACGCATCACCCGCCTGCGCGAGCGCGCGCTCGACGCGCCGCGCCAGCGCGTCATCGGATTCCACGAAGCCCTCGCGCCAAAGCGCGTCGATCAGCGTTTCCCAGAACGTCCGCACGCGCTCCGGGGCCAGCTGCTCACGCACACGATCGCGATAGCGCGCGGCGACGTCGATGAAGGCGCCCAGATTCGCAGGCAACGCACGCTCCACGCGTTCCCTGACCCGGCGCGCCAGGACCGGCGAGCTGCCCTGCGAGCTGATCGCGACCAGCAGATCGCCCCGCTCGACGATGGCCGGCGTGATCGCCGTGCAACTCGCCCGGTCGTCGACGACGTTCACCGGAATATTGACGGCGCGAGCGGCAGCGGCCACCGCCTCGTTCACGGCGGCATCGGCAGTCGCCGCGATAACCAGCCGCTGCGCCCGTACATCCTCCGGGCTGAACTCGCGGCTCAGCCAGTGGATCGCCCCCGCCTCGGCAACCTGCTGCAAGGCATCAGTCAGTCGCGGCGCGACAATGGTGATGCGCGCCGGGGTCCGTTCCAGCAGGCGCCATTTGCGCTCCGCCACGGAGCCACCACCGACGATCAGCACATCGGCCGCCTGCATGTCGAGAAATACCGGGAAATACCGCACGTTCGTGCCCTGCTGAGAAACCGTCGGAACGCCCTTGCGCGTCCTGATAGACCGGCCGGAGAGTCTAACGTAAGGTTTCGACGGAACTGACAGGGCGAATCAACGGACATGAAACTGCGGCAGCTGCATTTTGTGCACGAAATCGTGCGCCACGAACTGAGCATCACCGCCGCCGCCGAAGCCCTCCACACCTCGCAGCCCGGCATCAGCAAGCAGCTTCGCCTGCTGGAGGACGAGCTGGGCGTGCCACTGTTTGAACGCAGCGGCAAGCATCTGACGCGCCTGACCCCGGCCGGCGAGCAAATCGTTCAGATCGTCGACCGCGTGCTTCAGGATGTGGACAACATCCAGCGCGTCGCCAGGGACTACTCGGATGGCGACCGCGGCACGCTGAGTCTGGCGACCACGCACACCCAGGCGCGCTACGCCCTGCCGCCCGCCGTGACCCGGTTCAAGCGCGAATATCCCAACGTCACGCTGAACCTGCACCAGGGTTCACCGCCTCAGATCGCCCGGATGGCGGCCGAGGGCGAGGCCGACTTCGCCATCGCCACGGAGGCGATGCACCACTTCGACGAGCTGGTGATGCTGCCCTGCTATCACTGGAACCGCGCGCTGCTGCTGCGACCCGGCCACCCCCTGGCCTCGGTCAAGAAACCGAGCCTGAAGGACTTGTCGCGTTATCCGATCGTGACCTACACCTTCGGCTTCACCGGTCGATCGCAGCTGGATCAGGCGTTCCGCTCTCACGGCCTGCTGCCCAACGTGGTGCTGACCGCGGTCGACGCCGACGTCATCAAGACCTACGTCCGCCTGGGCCTGGGTGTCGGCATCATCGCCAACATGGCCTACGACCCGGAAGACGACTCCGACCTGGTCGCCATCGACGCGAGCCACCTGTTCAGTCGCAGCACCACGCATATCGGATTCCGCCGCAACCAGTTCCTGCGTGATTTCATGTTCCGCTTCGTCGAGGTCTTCGCGCCGCATCTGAATCGCGAACTGATCGAGCAAGCAGCCGAGATCCGGGAGCCGGCGGCGCGACGCGAATTCGTCGCGGCTCATGTCGGAGACGTTCCGGCCTTATAACTATCAGTCCCAGACGCTTGCGAACGTGAGACGTATTGCTATGCTCGCCGCCCGTTTTAGCTGAGCGGACGTATCGATGTACCAATATGACGCCATCGACCAGACGATTGTCGACGAACGCGTCCGTCAATTTCGTGACCAGACCAATCGCTATCTGCGCGGAGAACTGACCGAGGATCAGTACCGTCCGCTGCGGCTGCAAAACGGTCTGTACATCCAGCGCTTCGCGCCGATGCTGCGCATCGCCATTCCCTACGGCGTGCTGTCGACCCGGCAGCTGCGCAAACTGGCGGACATCGCCCGGACCTACGACCGCGGCTACGGGCACTTCACGACGCGGCAAAACCTGCAATTCAACTGGCCCAAGCTGGAAACGGTGCCGGACCTGCTCGCGGAACTGGCCAGCGTCGAGATGCATGCGATCCAGACCAGCGGCAACTGCATCCGCAACACCACGTCGGACCAATACGCCGGCGTGGCCAGCGACGAGCTGGAGGATCCGCGCCCATACTGCGAGATCATCCGGCAGTGGTCGTCACTGCACCCCGAGTTCGCCTACCTGCCCCGCAAGTTCAAGATCGCCGTGACGGCGAGCCGGACCGACCGGGCGGCGATTCGCGTGCATGACATCGGCCTCCACCTGATCGAGAACGACGAAGGCCGGCGCGGGTTTGCCGTCTACGTCGGTGGCGGCCTTGGCCGCACGCCGATCATCGGCACCCGCATCCGCGACTTCCTGGAACCGGTGGACATGTTGTCCTACCTGGAAGCGATTCTGCGTGTCTACAACCGGCTGGGCCGTCGCGACAACAAGTACAAGGCCAGGATCAAGATTCTGGTCCGCGAATCCGGCGCCGAGCGCTTCGCCGAGTGGGTCGAGGCCGAATGGGCCAAGATTCGCACCGGCTCGCTGCAACTGGACGACGAGGACATCACCCGCATTCAGGCCTTCTTCCAGCCGCCGGCCTACGAGAACCTGACCGACAGCGCGGAGACCGATGCGCAGGCCACCGCCGATCCGGCCTTCCGCAACTGGCTTCAGCGCAACGTGATCGCGCACAAGCAGCCCGGCTACCGCATCGTCACGGTCTCGCTCAAGGATCCGGGCGAGGCGCCGGGCGATTGCACCGCCGAGCAGATGGAACGCGTCGCCTACCTGGCCGACGAATACGGCTTCGGCGAAGTGCGCACGACGCACGAGCAGAACCTGATCCTCCCCGATGTGCCGCATCACGCCCTGCACGCCGTGTGGTCAGCGCTGGCGGAACTGGGCCTGGCCACGCCGAACCACGGCATGATCTCCGACATGATCGCCTGCCCCGGCCTGGATTTCTGCAGCCTGGCGAACGCCGGTTCCATCGGCGTGGCCCGCGAGATCAACGACCTGTTTTCCGACCTGGACGAACAGTACGACCTCGGCGAGATCAAGCTGAAGATGTCCGGCTGCATGAATGGCTGCGGTCACCACAGCGTCGGGCATATCGGTATCCTGGGCGTCGATAAGAAGGGCGAGGAGTGGTATCAGATCACCCTGGGTGGCTCGGCGGCCGAAGACGCCGCACTGGGCCAGCGCCTGGGCGCTTCCGTGGCCCGCGACGACATCGCGCCGACCATCCGCAAGATCGTCGATACCTTCGCCGAACTGCGCGAAGGCGAGGAACGCTTCTTCGATACGGTCGGCCGGTTGGGCATCGACCCGTTCAGACAGGCGGTGTACGGATGATTCTGCTACACGCCGACGGATCGCGAACCACCGCGGACCTGCGCCTGCTGGGCACCGAGGACGCGCTGACCGGCATCGCCTGGGAAGCCATCGGCCCGGATCACCCGGCCATCGACGACGCTCCGGCAACCGTGGGACTGCATCTGCCCAATGACGTCGACGTCGAAGCCCTGGCCACCGACCCGACCCGTTTCGCCTTTGTGGTCCTGCACTTTCCGGCCTTTACCGATGGCCGCGCCTACTCTCAGGCCCGCGTGCTGCGTGAACGCCTGGGCTATCAGGGACCGATCGTCGCCACCGGCGAGCTGTTGCAGGATCAGGCCTGCTATCTGAAGCGTTGCGGCTTCGACACCTTCGCCCTGCCCGACAACGAGGCAGCGGACACGCTGGCGCGCGGCTTCAACGACTTCACCACGGCCTACCAGGCCACCAGCAGCGCGGAGCTTCCCGCCTACCGGCGACGCCGGGCGGGCTAGTGGTGGAAGACCACTACGTTGTGAACAACGTGGTGTCGAACAATCGCCCCCGCGCAGCGGCGTAGGCAATCGCGGCCGGGGATGGCCGCACAAGACCGTGCAGCCTTTCTATGCAGCCGGCGCGGGTGCAATGACTTTCGCCGAAACGTAAGTCACTCGCCCCGCAGGGCGAAACCCGCCGCTTCAGTCCATCAGGACAGTCGGTTCAACAAACCAGGCTCGCCGCACCCACCCTGATCAGGCGACCGCGTCGATCGAATCAGCGCCGAAATACGCGGCCAGCGCCGCGGGCAACCGGATCGACCCGTCCGCCTGCTGGCCGTTCTCCAGCACGGCGACCAGCGCGCGGCCCACCGCCACACCCGAACCGTTGAGCGTGTGCACCAGTTCCGGCTTGTCACCCTGTGCCGCACGGAAACGCGCCTGCATCCGCCGGGCCTGGAAATCCCGGGTGTTCGAGCAGGAGCTGATCTCGCGATAGGTGTCCTGGCTGGGCACCCAGACCTCCAGGTCGTAGGTCTTGGCCGCGGCAAAGCCGAGATCGCCGCCGCACAGCGCGACCAGGCGATACGGCAGTTCCAGCGCCTGCAACACCGCCTCGGCATGCCCGGTGAGCGCCTCCAGTGCCTGATCCGAATCATCCGGGTGGACGATCTGTACCAGTTCTACCTTCTCGAACTGATGCTGGCGGATCATGCCCCGCGTATCGCGGCCGTAGGCACCCGCTTCGGCGCGGAAACAGGGCGTGTGGGCGGCGAACTTCAGTGGCAGCCTCGCGGCGTCCAGGATCTGCTCCCGCACCAGGTTCGTCAGCGGCACCTCGGCCGTGGGGATCAGGTGCAACGCGCGATCATCGTTGATCTGAAACAGATCGTCGGCGAATTTCGGCAACTGACCGGTGCCTTCCAGGCAATGCGGCTGTACCAGAAACGGCACCGCCATTTCGGTGTAGCCGTGCCGATCGACATGCAGATCGAGCATCATCTGCGCCAGCGCCCGATGCAGCCGGGCCAGCGGCCCCTTCAGCGTGACGAAGCGCGAGCCCGACAGCTTGGCGGCGGCATCGAAATCCATGCCGCCAAGCGCCTCGCCCAGTTCGACATGATCCTTGACCGGAAAGTCGAAGCTGGCCGGCGTTCCCCAGCGGCGCAGCTCCTGATTCTCCGACTCGTCGGCGCCTTCCGGCACGTCGGCGTCGGGCAGGTTGGGCAGCCCCAGCGCGGTGGCCTCCAGTTCGGCGAGGGTGGCGTCCAGCTCGGCCGCGACCGTGCGCATCTCCTCACCGATGCGCGTCACCTCGGCCTTCAGCGGCTCGATATCCTCGCCTCGCGCCTTGGCCTGACCAATGGACTTGGAACGACGGTTGCGCTCCGCCTGAAGCTCCTCGGTGCGCACCTGGAGTTCCTTGCGATCGGATTCCATCCGCTCGAACGCCTCGACATCCATGACAAAGCCGCGCCGGCTCAATGCCTGCGCGATGGCCTGGGGATCGTGCCGAAGTTGTTTCGGGTCGAGCATGGGTCTGGTCCTGCGGAAACGAGGCGCGGGATTATACGGGTCCCATCCCCCCCGCCCAGTACCGGGTGACGATCCAGCCCAGCGATACCCCGCCCAGTGCGCCAAAGAGGTTCAGCAGCACATTGCCCAGCGCCGCGCCGACACGTCCCGAGGACGCCAGCATCAGGGTGTCGTAGGAGAACGTGGAGAACGTGGTGAAACCGCCCAGCAGGCCGATCGCGACGAACAGGCGCAGCGGTTCGCCGACCAGCGCCATGCGCGGCAGCCACCAGGCCATGAACGCACCCAGCAGGCAGCTGCCGAGAATATTGGCGCTCAGCGTGCCCAGCGGCCAGCGCGTCCATGCGGCCAGCCAAACCGTCAGCCCGTAGCGCAAGGACGCGCCCAGCGCGCCACCCAGCGCCACCCACAGCCAGCTCATTGCGAACCGCCCCGCAGACGCGCCAGACGCTCGGCGATCTTCAGTTCCAGGCCGGACGGCTTGGGTGAGTAAAACTGCCGCTGACGCACGCCGTCGGGCAGAAACCGCTGCCCGCGCGCATGCGCCTGCGGCTCGTCATGATCGTATCGATAGCCGGCGCCAAAGCCCATGGACTTCATCATGCCGGTCGGCGCATTGCGCAGGTGCATCGGCACGTCCAGCGAACCGCTGCGCCGCACCTCGTCCATCGCCGCCTTGTACGCGGCATAGGCCGCATTGCTCTTGGGCGCGCTGGCCAGATAGAGCACCGCCTGCGCCAGGGCGAGTTCGCCCTCCGGCGAACCGAGGCGCTCGAAGGCGTTGCAGGCATCGATCGCGACACTCAGCGCCCGCGGATCGGCGTTGCCCAGGTCCTCCGAGGCCATGCGCACGACGCGCCGGCCGATGTAGAGCGGATCGCAGCCTCCGTCGATCATCCGCGCGAACCAGTAGATGGAAGCATCCGGATCGGAGCCGCGCACCGATTTGTGCAGGGCAGATATCTGCTCGTAGAACAGGTCGCCGCCGCGGTCGAAGGCCCGCATCGCGGTACCGAGGCTGGACTCCACATGCGCGGTCTCGATGATCGCGGACGGTGCGGCATCCGCCGCCGCGCAGGCGGCCTCCAGCAGATGCAGGGCTCGGCGAGCGTCGCCGTCGGCCAGCGAGACCAGCAGATCGCCGGCCGCGTCGCTCAGCGTCAACGCCGGATAGCAGCGCGCGATTGCGCGTTGCAGCAGCTCGACGATGGACCCGGCCTCCAGCGCCTTGACCACGTACACCTGCACCCGGGAGAGCAGCGCCCGATTGATCTCGAACGACGGGTTTTCCGTGGTCGCGCCGATCAGGACGACCGAACCGGCTTCGACCACCGGCAGCAGCGCGTCCTGCTGAGCCTTGTTGAAGCGGTGAATCTCGTCCAGAAAGATCACCACCGGCTCCTCGGGCGAGGCGCCGGCGAAGGCCGCCCGCAGGTCCTTCAGCCCGGCGGTGACCGCGGACAGACCATGGAACGGCAGCCCCGCGGCACGGGCCACCAGCCGCGCCAGCGTGGTCTTGCCGGTACCCGGCGGCCCCCAGAACACCATGGAGCGCAGGTGACCGGCATCCAGCGCATTGCGCAGCGTGCCGTCCTCACCGACCAGGTGATCCTGCCCCACGACGTCATCAAGCACGCCGGGACGCATGCGCTCGGGCAGCGGACGCGGATCCGCCATCCCGGTCACGCCCCGCTCACGCGAGGCCGCCCCAGCCCGGCGAATCCCCGCGGGAGGATCAGCAGCGACACCAGCAGCCCGGCAACGACACCGACGGCATTGGCGGCCATGTCGGCCAGTTCGAAGTCGCGATACGGGAGCACGGCCTGCATCAGTTCCACCGCGAGCCCGAACGTCAGGGCAATCGCGGCCGCCCGCCAGCGTCGGCCCGGCAACAGCGCCGCCCACCATCCTGCAATCGCGGCATAGGCGATGGCGTGGTTCAGCTTGTCCCAGAGAAAGTCGTCCGCCGGTGAATTGCGGAGATTGATCAACGACAACACGCCGACGACCAGCAGCAACAGCCAGCCGATCGCCCGCAACAGGCGTCGAACGATTCGCGTCACGCGCCGGGTTCGCCGACGACTTCCACGCCCGGTGGCGGTTCGAAGCGGAACCAGCCGTCCCGGAACTGCACGTTGCGGGCGACGTCGGAAAACTCGATCCGGGTCCGCTGGCCCAGCGCGTCATCAATCTCCAGCGCACGGATCACGCCGTCCTCGAGCTGTACCGTCGCGGACTCGAATTCCGCCTCGGCGGTACGCGGCGTGAGCCGGTAACGCCCGTCACCCAGATCCTCGACCGCGAAGGTCTCGTCCAGATCGGCAGCCCCGGACAGCAACGCCGCCGGCGTGGCGCTGAGCGCATCTCCCACCGTGCGCACCGTGACCTGCGCCAGATCCTGATCGTAGTGCCAGATCGTGTCGCCGTCGCAGATCACTTTCTGCACGTAGGGCTGCTCATAATCCCAGCGAAACGCACCGGGGCGGCTTAGCGAGAACTGACCCCGGGAGGCCTCCAGCACCAGCCCGTCGGAATCCGACAGTGTCTGCTCGAACACGCCGGCCAGCGTGCGCGTGGCACCAAGCGCATCCGCGAGTTCGCCGGAATCGGCCCGCGCCGGAGCCCAGGCCATTGATAGCAGAGTCAGGCCCAGAGCAGCCCATCCCGCCCGCGTTTTCGTCATGGTCATGTCAGGCCTCCGGTGGAGGTGGTGCGAGCACCTCGCGTGAGCCGCCGCCGGAGACCGGTCCGACGACACCCGAAGCTTCCATCTGCTCGACGATGCGGGCCGCGCGGTTGTAGCCGATCTTGAGCCGGCGCTGCACCCAGGAAATCGACGCCTTGCGGCTCTCGGTGACGATCTTCACGGCCTCGTCGTACAGCGGATCGGCTTCATCGCCGTCGCCGCCACCACCGGCTTCACCCGGCAGCGCGGCATCACCCGCCGTGCCGTCGAGAATGCCGTCCTCGAACACCGGCGCGCCCACCTGCTTGAGATAGGCAACGACCTTGTGGACTTCGTGATCATCGACAAACGCGCCGTGCACGCGCGTCGGTACCGCGGTGCCGGGCGGCAGGTAAAGCATGTCGCCGTGGCCCAGCAGGCTTTCGGCGCCCTGCTGGTCGAGAATGGTTCGCGAATCCACGCGCGATGACACCTGGAAGGCGATACGCGTCGGGATATTCGCCTTGATCAAGCCGGTAATGACGTCCACCGAGGGCCTCTGGGTCGCGAGAATCAGGTGGATGCCCGATGCGCGCGCCTTCTGCGCCAGCCGGGCGATCAATTCCTCCACCTTCTTGCCTACGACCATCATCATGTCGGCGAGTTCGTCGACGATGACGACGATGAACGGCATGTGCTCCAGCGTCGGCCGCTCCTCCTCCTCGGGGTCCGACAGCGGATCGACGATCGGCTGACCCGCCTGCTCGGATTCGTCGATCTTGCGGTTCAAACCGGCGATGTTGCGCACGCCCAGCGCGGCCATCAGCTTGTAGCGCCGCTCCATCTCGGCCACGCACCAGCGCAGCGCGTTGGCCGCCTCCTTCATGTCCGTGACCACGGGCGCCAGCAGATGCGGAATCCCGTCGTAAACCGACAGCTCCAGCATCTTGGGATCGATCATGATCAGGCGCACATCGCGCGCGGAGGCCTTGTACAGCATCGACAGGATCATGACGTTCACCGCCACCGACTTGCCCGATCCGGTCGTGCCGGCCACCAGCAGGTGCGGCATCTTGCCCAGGTTGGCGACAACCGGCTGGCCGCCGATGTCCTTGCCCAGCGCCATGGTCAGCGGAGAATCCGATCGTTCGTAGCCCGGCGCCTCGAGAATGCCGCGCAGCGCCACCAGCTCGCGATGCTGGTTGGGAATTTCCAGGCCGATCACCGACTTGCCGGGAATCACGTCGACCACGCGGACCGCGACCGCCGACAGCGCCCGGGCCAGATCCTTGGCCAGGTTGCTGACCTGGCTGACCTTGACGCCGGGCGCGGGCTCCAGCTCGAAACGCGTGATCACCGGACCGGGTGTGGCCGCGACGACCTCGACCGTGACCCCGAACTCGGCCAGTCGCGTCTCGACCTCGCGGGACATCTGGTCCAGCTCCTCGGCGGTATAGGCGTGAGTCGACGCTCGTGGCGGATCCAGCATCTCGGTCGACGGCAGGGGGTTGCCCGCGAACGCAGGCACCTCGGCACCGGATTGCTCGGCGTCCATGGGCAGCGGCAGCTGACTGGCCGGCTCCACCGCCGGCGCCATCTTTTTCTTCGCCTTGCGTTTGGCTTTCTTCGATTCGACCGGTGGCGGCGCCGGCTTTGGTGTCGGCGCCGGGGCCGGTTTTGACGCCCTCGCCTGCTTGTCGGCCTTGCGCTGCTCGGCACGCTCGGCCAGACGGGATCGAGCCCGGCCCACCAGACGGAACAAACCGCCTCCGATCGCGTCCATGACCGCGAGCCAGGAGAATGCCAGCGCCAGCGGTGCCGCCGCGACCAGAATGGTCAGGAACATCAGCGTGGAGCCAACCGTTCCCAGCACCTTGCCAAGCTCGGTGGCCATCACCGCGCCGAGCATCCCGCCGCTACCCTGCGGCAACGCGGCCGGGTCGCCAAGGTCATGCGCCGCCGCCAGCCCGCAGGCGCCGAGCAACAGGAACACCGAGGCAACCAGTCGCGCAGTGACGCTGTCGATCAGTCGGCCGGCGCCGTTGGAGGACCGGTAATGAATCACGCCGCCGGCAAAGATCAGCCACGGCAGCACGAAACCGACGTAACCGAACAGGCTCAACACGACGTCGGCGACCCAGGCGCCGACCACGCCGCCCAGATTGGAGACCGAACCGCCAATGCCGGTCGATGACCAGCCCGGATCGGTCGCGTCATAGCTGAACAGCGCGAGCAGCAGATAGATGGTGACCGCGGCCGAAGTCAGCAACACGGCTTCGCGCAAACTGCGCTCCAGTCGCGTCGGCCCTTCGGCGACGGCGTGCGTTTTCGATTTCGACATGAACGCGCGGGAAAATCCGTGAATTTCTGCGCCCGGGGCGCGTGATCCGCAGTATATCAGCGGGCCGCCCCGCCCCCGCCTCGATCCATCCTGGCCCGGCGCTTGATTGGCGAGCAGGCAGCCACATATTCATTCACAGGCAGTCATTCATCGGGCCCATGTCCATCAAGCACTACCTGTTGACCACCGAAGGCGAAATTCGCGAATACGACGCGGAACGCGCCGCGCGTGTCGCTGCCGGCGACAGCGCGCTGCCGGAGTTCGCCGGCACTGACATCCACTACGTCCAGGTCTGGGTCGACGACGAACCGAAAGGCAACGAGTTGCACGTGCGCACCGCCGGCGCGATCGTCCACTTCGACGATGCCGGGCACTTCGAGGAGGCATCGATGCCGGAGTCCTCGGACGATCGGATGAAGTTCGCCCACGACACCTGCATCCAGCTTGCGCTGCACCAGGAGTATCAGGAGCCGTACACCCTGCACTGATGGACTCCCCTGGCAGGACGCGGCCGCGATGCCCACCACCGCCGTGGATGACATCAATCGGCTGCAGACGCATGAACCTTGCTTGCCAGCGAGGCGGTTCGCAGGATTGAATCACGGCATTGCCGACCTTCGGAGACCCGTACCGTCGCAGACCCACGGCCACCCGTCGAAACGCTGAGTTCGATCGAATCCGTCGACCCGCTGTCATGGGATCGGCTGTTTGATGCGGGCCACAATCCCTGTGTGTCCCACGCGTTTCTGCACGCGCTGGAAGCCGCCGGCTGCGTCGGCGATCACTGCGGCTGGACGCCACAGCACCAGATCATCCGGGATGATCATGGCGGACTCATCGCCGCGGCGCCGGTCTATCTGAAGACCCACTCCCGGGGCGAGTTCGTCTTCGACTGGGCCTGGGCGGACGCGCTGGAGCGTGCCGGCCACGCCTACTATCCCAAGCTGGTGTGCGGCGTTCCGTTCACCCCCGTGCCGGGGCCCCGCATCGCCGGACAGCCCGACGGCGTCGAGCGGATTCTCGATGCACTGCGCGCCCAGTGCGCACGCGGCGAGGCGTCATCGGTCCATGTGCTGTTCCCGACCACCGCGCCAACGGCTGATGATCAGTGGCTGGAGCGCCGGGACCTGCGTTATGTGTGGAGCAACGACGGCTACGCCGATTTCGATGGTTTCCTCGCGGAACTGACATCCAAGCGGCGCAAGACGATCCGCCGCGAGCGCCGCCGGCTCGGTGAACAGGGCATTCATTTCACGACTCGCCTTGCCGACGATCTCGATGCCACGCACTGGCAGGCGGTGCACGCGCTGTACGCCAGAACCTACCTGATTCGGGGGCAGCGGCCGTATCTGACACCGGAGTTCTTCCCGGCCTACGCCGCCCTGGCACCGGGCCGGGTGTTGCTGATCGAGGCGCATCTGGACGACCGCCTGCTGGCCGTCGCCATCGCGATCGTCGGCGACGACACGCTGTTCGGGCGCCACTGGGGCACGGCTATCGACGTCGACGGATTGCACTTCGAGACTTGCTACTATCAGGGCATCGAGTACTGCATCGAGCACCGGCTGACCCGCTACGATGCCGGCGTACAAGGTGAGCAGAAGCGCATGCGTGGATTCGAGCCTTTCATCACACGGTCCCTGCACCACATCGCCCACCCGGGCCTGCGACGGGCCGTGAACGCATTCCTGGCCGAGGAGCGCCGGGCCGTGGCCGACTGGGCCGAATCCGCCGAAGAACACAGCGCGTTCCGCAGGGTCTGACGGCAATGGACAGCCCCGTCCGACTGTACTGGCTCGATCCCCGCGATCCGACGCAGGCGTTTCCCGATCCGCGCCTGGCGATGAAGGAACCCAACGGCCTGCTGGCGATCGGTGGCGATCTGTCCGTACAGCGCCTGATCCGAGCGTACTCGCAGGGCATCTTTCCCTGGTACAACCCGGATGAACCGATTCTCTGGTGGTCACCGGATCCGCGCGTGGTCTTCCCTCTGGACGACAGCCCGACGCCGCGCACCGTCCGGCGACTGGCCGCGCGCAATGACTACGCGGTGACGCTGGACCGCGCGTTCGACCAGGTGATCGCCGCCTGTGCGGCACCGCGACCCAATCAGCGCGGCACCTGGCTGGGTCACGAAATGCAGCGCGCCTATCGCAACCTGCACGACGAGGGTTACGCCCATTCCGTCGAGGTCTGGCGCGACGGCGCATTGATCGGTGGGCTCTATGGACTGGCCCTGGGCCGAGCGTTCTTCGGCGAATCGATGTTCAGTCGCAGTTCCGGCGGTTCAAAACTCGCCATCCACTGGATTCGCCGGCAGCTCAGGCACTGGAACTTCGACCTGTTCGACTGCCAGGTCGGCTCGGAGCACCTCAGCCTGCTCGGCGCCCGCGACATGCCGCGCGAGCAATTCATCAACCGCGTCCACCTGGCGACCTCCCGAGGCCATCGGCGCGGCCCCTGGCGCTTCGACATCGACGCCCCGGCCTCCGCATTGCATGTCGGTCGATCATGAACCTCTACCCGACAGCCGAGCACACCTGCTCCTACCTGCCCACGCAGCTGGCTCGCGAGGCGGTGATCGACCCCAGCCAGCCGCTGACGCCGCATCACTACCAGCAGTTGCTCGCGATGGGTTTTCGTCGCTCCGGGCCCTATGCCTACCGCACGGCCTGTCGCATCTGCCGCGCCTGTATCGCGGTGCGAATCCCCCTGGACGCGCCGCTGGTCCTGCGCCGCCGCCACCGCCGGCTGCTCAAGCGCAATGCCGACTGCCAGGTCCGCATGGTGGCTGGCCGCATGCAGCCCGAACACCGTTCGCTGTACCACCGCTATCTGGAGCATCGCCACGGCAGCTCCGGCATGCGCGAGCTTTGCGCCGACGACCTGCTTGACCCCACGGGCAACCTGTCCTGTCTCTGCGAAATCCGCGTGGGCGGGCGCCTGCTGGCCTACACGGTGGTCGATTGCACCCCGGATGCGTGGTCGGCGGTCTACACGGTGTTCGACCCGCAGGAGCAGCACCGCGGGCTGGGCAATTTCGCGATTCTCCGGACCCACGGGCTGGCGAAGGCGGCGGGCGCCGATTTCCTTTATCTGGGCTACTGGATCCAGGCCGCGCCACAAATGGGCTACAAGACGGAATTTCGCCCCCTGCAGGTTTTCCTGGATCGGCGATGGCGCCCATTTGCCGAGGGTCTGCGCTTTGAGGATAATGCGCCGCCCTGAATCATCGCTGAGTGCGCATGGCCAAAGAAGACCATATTGAAATGGAAGGCACGGTGACTGACACCCTGCCCAACACCACCTTTCGTGTCGAACTGGAAAACGGCCACGTGGTCACGGCCCATATTTCCGGCCGCATGCGGAAGAACTACATCCGCATCCTGACCGGTGACAAGGTCACCGTGCAGCTGACGCCCTACGATCTGAGCAAGGGTCGAATCGTCTACCGCGGCCGCTAGACGCCCGCCGGTCCGCGATGGCCTCGTCCGAGGCGCATCGCAATCCCACCCAACGCAGAAACGGTCAGGCCGACTCGGTTTCGGCCAGTTTCGAGTGCGTGTCCAGTGTCAGCCCATCCTCGTTGGCGCTGACAGTCACACGGCCACCGTCCACGAGCTCGCCGAACAGCAGCGCGTCGGCCAGCGGGCGCTTGATGTGCTCCTGGATGACCCGTGCCATCGGCCGCGCGCCCATCTGGGCGTCGTAGCCATGTTCGGCCAGCCAGGCCCGGGCCACGTCGTCGACGGCCAGTTCCACGCCCCGGCCTTCGAGCTGGACTTCCAGTTCCATGATGAACTTGTCGACGACACGCTTGATGACGTCGGTGTCCAGCGGCGCGAACGGCACGATCGCATCCAGGCGGTTGCGGAATTCCGGTGAGAAACTGCGGCGAATCACCTCCATGCCATCGGTGGAGTGATCCTGCGTCTTGAAACCGATGGAACGCCGCGCCATCGATTCAGCGCCGGCATTGGTCGTCATCACCAGAATCACGTTGCGGAAATCCGCCTTGCGACCGTTGTTGTCGGTCAGCGTGCCGTGATCCATGACCTGCAGCAGCAGGTTGTAGATGTCAACGTGTGCCTTCTCGATTTCATCCAGCAGTAGGACGCAGTGGGGATTGCGGTTTACGGCATCGGTCAGAATGCCACC
>NZ_CAXFCL010000276.1:0-6188 GCF_964000955.1 uncultured Abyssibacter sp. | reverse complement strand
TGTCACCGGACGAAGCGACGGCCGCCGGGCACGAGATCAAGGTCGGAACCTTCCCGCTCGCCGCCAACGGCCGCGCGCTGACCATGGAAGCCGGTGGCGACGGCGGTTTCGTCCGCGTCACCGCACGTGCCGACAATCACCTGATCCTCGGCGTCCACGCCGTCGGCGCTCATGTCTCGGAACTGACCGGTGCGTTCGTCCAGGCCATCGAGATGGGCGCCGTGCTGGAGGATCTGGCCGGCATCATCCAGGTGCATCCGACCATGAGCGAGTCTTTCCACGAGGCGGCACTGGCCGCGCTGGGGCACGCGATTCACGCCTGAGTGCGAGGTTGTTCAGGCGGCGTTCGAGGCTCGCATCGTCGCGATGGCCACGGCCACCTGCGAGGCGACCGCGTGACGGCGGTCCCTCGCGGCGCAAACCTCAGCCTCGATGAAGGCGTAAACCTGGTCGAGCCGAAAGTGGATGCTGCCGCCGGGGCGTGCGTCCTCCGAACGGCCGGATAACAACACCAGCCGCCGCGCACCGTTGACGTCGTAGCGCTCGATCCGCTCGACGACACCCGCGAACTCGTCACCCAGCCGGCCGATCACCCTCGCCCGCAGAATTTCGCCGTCCCGCGTCAACAGCTCGGCGTAGTAGCCGTTCTCCACGCAAGAAAGATCGCGTGACAGGAACCCTCCGCGAACCAGCACCGTCGGAAAGTCGGATTCGCGCTTGGTCAGTTCCAGGGCCATGCCGCACTGGGGCAAGTTCCGGACCCGACGGGCGGCGGCCGGCCGTGAAACCGTAGCCAGTCCGGAACACGCAGGCGGTCATGTTGTCCTGAATCAGTGAGGCACCGATCCATCCCGGCGGAGAACAATGCGACGGGAATCGAACGGCGGCCACGCCGGCCGCCACGATCGGCAACCCGAAGTCATACAGACAAGGATGTCTTATGAACGCCCGGAAACCGCAGTGGTGGCGCACGCCGGAGATCAACGAACCCGCCTGGACCTGGAAGGACGCCCGCGAATCCACCCGCCACGGGACCTGGTGGCAGAACGCGGTGATCTACGAACTGAGCCCGTGGAGCTTCCAGTCCACTGGCAAGGGGCCCGGAGGCGACCTGCCCGGCGTGATCCGGCGCCTGGAATACGTCGCCGCGCTCGGCGTCGACGCCGTGTGGCTGACGCCGATTCACCCATCGCCGATGAACGATCTGGCCTACGACGTCGTCGACATGGGCGGCGTGGCACCCGAGTTCGGCACCCTTGACGACTTCAGACGGCTGGTGGCGATCTGTCACAACCTCAATCTCAAGGTCGTGCTCGACGCCGTGTGGAGCCACACCTCGAACGAGCATCCCTGGTTCCGGGAAAGCCGCCAGTCCCGCGAGAACGACAAGGCCGACTGGTACGTCTGGGCCGATCCGGGCGAAGACGGCGGCCCTCCGAACAACTGGCGTTCGGCCTTCACCGGCGATTCCGGCTGGAAATACTGCGAGACACGCGGCCAGTACTACTTCTTCAACTTTCTCGACAGCCAGCCGGACCTGAACTGGCACTGCGAGGCCGTTCGCGAGGCCATCCTCGGCTATGCCCGGTACTGGCTGGACCTCGGCATCGACGGCCTGCGCCTGGATGCGGTGAATTTCTACGCCCACGACCCGTCGCTGGAGGACAACCCGCCGCGCGACGAGGACGATCCGATGCCGGAAGGCATCCCGCCCGACAACCCGATGGTGGAACAGCAGTTCACCAACAGCTTCTGCCGCGAGGAAACGCTCGACTACCTGGAACCGCTGCGCCGTCTGGTCGATGACTACCCGGACACCATGCTGCTAGGCGAGGTGACGCTGAGCGAGGATTCCGTGGAGCTGGCAGCCGAATACGCACGCGGCTCCGACCGGCTGCATCTGGCCTATCACAGCGCGCTGCTCGCCGATCGGCCGATGACCGCCGCGTTCATGCGCACCACGCTCGAACGCGTGACCGATGCCTTTGGCGAAGGCGGCACCTGCTGGATCGTCGGCAACCACGACTACGGCCGCCTGCGGTCCCGCTGGGGCGGCGACAACCGCGATTATCCCGAGCGCTTCTACCACATGATGGCCGGCCTGCTGCTGGTGCTGCCCGGCGCGTTCTGCCTGTGGCAGGGCGATGAACTCGGCCTGCCGGAAGCGCGCATCCCGGAGGAAATCTCGGAGGACCAGCTTCGCGACCCGTTCGGCAAGGCGCTTTATCCCGATGTTGTCGGCCGTGACGGTTCCCGAACACCGATGCCGTGGACCGCGGACGATCCCCACGGCGGCTTCAGCACCGACGGATCGGAACCCTGGCTGCCCATCCCCAAGCGACATCTGGCCCGCGCCGTCGACGTGCAGCACAAGGACCCGGATTCCCTGCTCAACCGCTGGAGACGCATGCTCCACTGGCGCCGGCTGCAACCGGCGCTCACGGCCGGCCATTCCGACGTGCTGGACACGCCGAGCAACGTCTTCGGCGTGCTGCGACGCCATCGCTCGCAGCAGCTGCTGTGCCTGTTCAATCTGTCGGACCATGACCAGCCCGTGCATCTGGACGCCTTTGGCGAACTGCGCCACATCCATCGGCTGGACTACGACTGGAGCTTGGACGAAGACGGGCGCGTGCTGCGGATGGGGCCCTGGTCCGCCTTCTTCGCCAATATCCGGCACCAGGAGTCCGCATGAGTCGGTCGGCGGACTGGTGGCGCGACGCTGTGATCTACCAGATCTACCCGCGCAGCTTCATGGACAGCACCGGCGACGGCACCGGCGATCTCGACGGCATCACCGCCCGCCTAAACTACGTCGCCGAACTGGGAGCCGACGCCATCTGGGTGTCACCGTTCGTGCAGTCCCCGATGTACGACTTCGGTTACGACGTGAGCGACTTCTGCGCCATCGAACCGATGTTCGGCACCATGGACGGCTTTCGCCGCATGCTGGAGCGCACGCACCAGCTCGGCATGCGCCTGATCATGGATCAGGTGTGGAACCACACCTCGCACCTGCATCCCTGGTTCGCGGAAAGCCGGAGCAGCCGCGACAACCCGCGGGCGGACTGGTACGTGTGGGCCGACCCGGCGCCGGACGGCGGTCCGCCCAACAACTGGCGCGCGACCTTCGGTGGTTCGGCCTGGACCCTGGACGAGCCGCGCGGGCAGTACTACCTGCACAATTTCCTGACCCAGCAGCCGGACCTGAACTGGTACAACCCGGACGTGCGGGCTGCGATGCTGGACATCGGCCGGTTCTGGCTGGATGAAGGCGTGGACGGCTTCCGTCTCGACGTCATCAACTTTCTCGGCCACGACCGGTCGCTGGCGGACAATCCGCTGCGCCCCGCCAACATGCACCGGCCCGCCGGCGCGGAGCCGAAAGACCCATATTTCAACACCATCAACTCCGGCAACGTGTGCCGCGCGGAGGCCCTGCCCTGGCTGTCGGAAATCCGCGCGATGCTGGACGAGTACCCCGAGCGCATGGCCCTGGGCGAAATCTCCAGCGCCGAGGACACCCTGGCCGCCGCATCCGACTACGTGCATGGCAGCGACCGGCTGCATTCGGCCTACAACGCCGCGCTGATCAGCCACGAGCCGTTCACCCGCGGCGGCCTGACAGATGTGATCGAGCGGATCGAGACCCTGTTCCCCGACCACCGCATCTGCTGGACCTTCGGCACCCATGACTTCCCCCGGCTGAAAAGCCGCTGGTGGAATCACGGCGATTCGGTGATCGAACACGGCCACAGCCTCGACCGCCTGCTGTGCCTGCTGCTGGTCACCCTGCCCGGCAGCACCTGCATCTACCAGGGCGACGAACTTGGCCTGCCGCAGGCCCAGGTCGCTTTCGATCAGATGCAGGACCCGTTCGGCATCGCCAACTATCCGCTGCTGCTGGGTCGCGACGGCTGCCGCACGCCCATGCCCTGGAACGCCGATGCGCCCGGCGCGGGATTCTCCACAACCGAAGAGACCTGGCTGCCGATCGCTGACGCGCATCGGCCGCTGGCGGTGGATCGCCAGGAGGCGTCACCGGACTCGCTGTTGCAGTTCTACCGCAACGCGATCCGCTGGCGGCACGAATCACCGGCACTGGGCTGCGGCCGGCTGCGCCTGTTGCCCACCCCGGACCCGGTGCTCGCATTCGAACGCACGCATCCCGACCAACCGCTTTGGTGCGCCTTCAACCTCGCGGACCACTCGGTGACGATTTCATCGCCCGAGGGATTCGAACAACGAGCGGCCGAGCATCTCAGCCCGTGGGCGCCGAAGAACGGCCACATCACGCTGCCGCCCTACGGCTCCGCGCTGCTGGCACCATCACGGTAAGGCAACTCTCCGGTCAGCCCTCGACTTTCACCTGCGCCGAATTGACGGCCGCCACCAGACTGACTCCGCCGATGACGTTGCCGGCCAGGACCGGCAGGAAGAATCCGCCCAGCCAGGCGCCGACATCCATCTGGCCGCCGATGACGAGGTAAAGCGTTTCCACGGACCCGGCGATGATGTGGCCGAAGCCGCCCAGCCCGACCATGTAGGTGACGATCACGATGATCCAGATGCGCCCCGTCTCGGCGAATGGCATCAGCCAGACCATCAGCGCGATCAGCCAGCCGGCGAAAATCGCGCCAGCGAACGTCGTCCACCAGTCCTCGTGACCGCTCTTGAGGGCAACCTCCTGGAAATGCGCCATGCGATCGGCGGAAAACGCATCGCCGTAACGGACCGCGGCCGCGAACAGCAGCGCGCCGAGCATGTTCGCCACCAGCACCACGCTCCACAGCCGGCCGAGGCGCCACAACCGGTCGCGCGAGGGAGTATTGAACACCTCCAGCATCGGCGTGAGCGTGTTTTCAGTGAACAGCTGCTGGCGGCCCAGCACCACGATCAGAAAGCCCACGCTGTACCCGAACTTGGTGATGAGCTGGGTCCACTCGGCATCCGCCGGCAGGTGGTAGCTCAGCAGGGTTTCGGCGACAAAGGAAAAGCCCATGGACAGCCCGGCCGCCAATCCCGACCAGAACAGCGCCAGCGGCTTGCGCGAAAGTTCCGACTCGCCTTCCTGGCGAATCGCCTCGAACACCACCGCCGCGCGCGGCGACACGCGGCGCCGGGCATCGCGACCCTCATGGTGGTCGAGCTGTTTCTCGTTGTCGGCCATGCAACCATCCGTGGTTGGTGAGCAACGACTGGCGGCGCTGCGACCGCAGCCTCGTGCCCAGTCTGACAACGGCAGTCGCCCGGCTGTTCGCGATGACGCGGACTTGGCTTCACCAACAGAGCCCAATCCCTCGCCCAGGCATGGCGCAGCTGAAGAGCCGCCAACCGAGTATGGGGTTCTCATACCCGGTGTTTCCGAAGGCTTCTCGTATGGGCATGCACCGCAAGACCATCACGCCGACCGAGCAGCAGGAGAACTGGATCAAGAATGGACGCACCGGGCGACCTCGACGTCTGAACGCTCGGCGTCAGTCCCACGATCCCGGCGCATTCCGTACCATGCGCAGCAGCGCGGACGATACCGCCGCCCCACCAGCAGAGGAACGAACGATGACGCTTGAATCCACCGGAATTCCGTATCTGACCCAACTCGATGACGACATCTGGACCGGCGGCCAGCCCAGCCCCCAACAGTTCGAGCAGGCCAAGGCCGCGGGACTCAAGAGCGTCATCAACCTCTGCCCCGCCGGCGAATGCGGCTGGGACCAGCAGGCGCTGATGGCCCAGATCGACCTGCCCTACGTCTGCATCCCCGTCGCGGCGGCCACCGATCTGAGCCCCGAGAACGCCAAGATACTGGCGGACGCGCTGGAATCCGCCCCCAAGCCGACGCTGGTGCATTGCGCCAGCAGCAACCGCGTGGGCGCGTTGTTCGCGCTCAAGGCGCATCTGGTGGACGGCGCCGACCCCTCGGACGCCCTGACCCACGGCCACGCCGCCGGCCTCAAGGGCCTGGAAGGCACCGTGCGGCACATGCTGGGGCTTTGACGCCCGGACGAGTCAGGGCCCGGCGACAAGCCGTCGGGCCCGAATCAACCCCGCTCAGCGCGACCGGCTGATCGGAACAACCCAATCAGTTCGCGGACTGCTCCCACTGCTCGATCACCTCCTTCGCGGCACGGAAGGCATCGATGCCGGCCGGCATGCCGCAATACACGGCGGCGTGCAGCAGCACGTCC
>NZ_CAXFCL010000275.1:0-6340 GCF_964000955.1 uncultured Abyssibacter sp. | reverse complement strand
GGCTGCGGTCTGCTGGCGATGCTGTTGCCGCCGCTGCGCGAGGAACAGCTCGCCCGCCTGGTCGACGATATGGAGTTGTTCGCGCTGGGTTACAGCTGGGGCGGCTACGAGAGCCTGATCCTGCCGACCGACCCCCGGCCGCTGCGCTCGGCAACGACCTGGGACCGGCCGGGGAGCCTGATCCGCCTGCACATCGGCCTGGAGGCGGTCGAGGATCTGATCGCCGACCTGGATGCCGCGTTCACACGGCTGCGCGAGTTTGGGAGTTAGGGAATCAGTGCTTCCCTAGGACTTGCGCCAGAAGTCGGCGCCCTTGATCTCCAGGGCGTCGGGGTCGAACACCGGGTCCTTGCCGGCCTTCTTCTGCGCTTCGTAATCCTTCAGCGCCTTCAGCGCGGGGCGCTGAACGATCAGGATGGCGACGATGTTCAGCCAGGCCATCAGGCCCACGCCGATGTCGCCCAGCGCCCAGGCCAGTCCGGCGCTGCGGACCGTGCCGTAGGTCACGGCGGCGAGGATCGCGATGCGCAGCACCAGCACCATCCACGCGCGGTGCACGTGCCGGTTGATGTAGGCGATGTTGGTTTCCGCCATGTAGTAATAGGCGACGATGGTCGTGAACGCGAAGAACAGCAGCGCCACGGCGACGAAGCCCGCGCCCCAACCGGGCAGCACCGACTCCACCGCCGCCTGCGCGTAGCCGGGGCCGGCGGCAACGCCCGGCAGCGTCTCCACGATGGCCGTGCCGGTCGCGTCCATGACGTTGTAAAGCCCGGTGGACAGGATCATGAACGCGGTCGCCGAGCAGACGAACAGCGTATCCACGTACACCGAAAACGCCTGCACGTAGCCCTGTTTGGCGGGGTGTGACACCTCGGCGGCCGCCGCCGGGTGCGGGCCGGTGCCCTGACCGGCCTCGTTGGAATAGATGCCTCGCTTCACGCCCCATTCCACGGCCAGACCCAGCACCGCGCCGAACGCGGCCTCGGTTCCGAACGCCGAGCCCAGAATCAGGCTGACCACGCCGGGCAGCTTGTCGATATTCAGGAACAGGATGACCAGCGCGACCAGCATGTAGGCCAGCGCCATGAACGGGACGACGAGCTGGGTGAAGTGCGCGATGCGATGCACGCCGCCGAAGATGATCATGCCCAGCCCGATGACGATGATCGCCGCCGTCACCGTGGGCGGCACGCCCCAGGCCTCGGTCATGCCGATGGCGATGCTGTTGGCCTGGACGCCGGGGAGCAGCAGCCCGGTCGCGATGACCGTCGCCACCGCGAAGATCCACGCGTACCAGCGCTGGCCCATGGCCTTTTCGATGTAGTACGCCGGGCCGCCGCGGTAGGTGCCCTGATCGTCCTTTTCCTTGTAGATCTGCGCCAGCGTGGATTCCACATAGGCGGTGGACGCGCCGAGGAACGCCACGACCCACATCCAGAACACCGCGCCGGGCCCGCCAAAGGTGATGGCGGTGGCCACCCCCGCGATATTGCCGGTGCCGACACGGCCGGACAGCGACATCGCCAGCGCCTGGAACGGCGACACACCGGCCTTCGATTCCTTGCCGTCCAGCAGCAGGCGGATCATCTCGCCGAAGCCGCGTATCTGCATGAACCGCGTGCGGATCGAGAAGTACAGGCCCGCGCCCAGGCAAAGGGCGATGAGCGCGCGGCTCCAGATCAGATCATTGAGTACGCCGACGACGGCTTCCATGGGGGTTGTCCGGTTTTTGGATGGGGCGCCGGGTCGGCAAGCAAGAATCGTTGCAGGTCAGACGCCGCCGAAGCGCATGGACAAGTCCACGGCCGTCACGTTCTTGGTCAGCCCGCCGATGGAGATGCGATCGACGCCGGTGTCGGCCACGTCACGCACGTTGCTCTGGTCGATGCCGCCGGAGGCCTCCACGAGCACCTTGTTGTGCGCATGCCGGCTGTGCTGGGCAACCATGTTCACCGCGCGGGCGAGCAGGTGGGTTTCGAAGTCGTCGAGCAGCAGGATGTCGGGCGGGGCCATGCACTTGAGTGCTTCCTCGACGTCGCCGATGGTCTCGGCCTCGGCGATCACCGGCACCTTGGCGTAGGTCATCCTCGCCTGATGGATGGCCGCCCCGAGTCCGCCCGCCGTGGCCACGTGGTTTTCCTTGACCATGACGGCGTCGTAGAGGCCGAAGCGATGGTTGATGCCGCCGCCGCAGCGCACCGCGTACTTCTGCGCCGTGCGCAGCCCGGGCAGGGTCTTGCGGGTGTCGACGATCTTCGCCTTGGTGCCCTTGACGCGGTCGACGAAGCGACGGGTCTGCGTTGCCGTACCCGACAGCAACTGCAGGAAATTCAGCGCCGTGCGCTCGCCGGTGAGAATCGATCGCGCCGGCCCTTCGAGCCGGACGAGTTCCTGGTCCGGGCGGACATAGTCGCCATCCTTCGCCAGCCAGGTCAGCTTCACGGCCGGATCGAATTCGGTGAACACCGCGGTGAACCAGGCCGTGCCGCAGAGCACGGCGGATTCGCGGCTGACCACTGTCGCGGTGGCGCCGGTGGACTCGTCGATCAACGCGGCGGTGCGGTCGCCATCGCCAACATCCTCGGCCAGCGCGGCCTTGACCATGGGTTCGATGTCGGACGCGGGCGGATGCTCGCGGTTGAAGTCGGTGGACGGTGGGTCCAGCGGGTTATACATGTGAAAGATCAGTCCCCCAAGACAGGCGCGCTATTCTGTCGATGTGCGCCGATCGGCGCAATTCGCCGGCAGATCGGTCTCCGATCGCGCCAGACGCAGGCCGGCGAAGATGTGGCGCATGTCCGGGGTGTAGAAGTTGCGAAAGCTGTCGCGGCGGATGTCCGGCTCGGTCCAGCGTGAGCCACCCTTGAGCACGGCGTGCCGCCCGTCACACCAGGGAAGGGTGTACTCCGGATAGGGGAACGGACGAAAACCCGGGAAGGGGTACAGCGCGTTTTCGCACCACTCCCAGACCTCGCTCACCTGGTCCAGTTGCGGACGGGCGGCCAGCCACTCCAGTTCATGCGGCAGCCGGGCGCCAGCCCAGGTGGCGAAGGCCAGCGCCTCGTGCTGGCTGATCCCGTAGACCGGGGCATCCTGCTTCGGTGGCGCGGCGCTGCCGTCCGGTTGCACGGCGAGCCAGTCTCCCCGGTCGCCCCGCCAGTGCATCGGCCACGGGGTTTGCAGCGACTGTCGCCATGACCAGCCGGACGCCGTCCACCATTCGGCGCGTTCGTAGCCACCCGACTCCATGAACGCCAGCCACTGGCCATTGCTGACGGGCCGGGTCGCGATCTGGAAGGCGGGCAGCCTGACGCGATGGGCGCCGAGTTCGTTGTCGTAGGGCGCGGCGCAGCCGGGAGCGTGTCCCGGCTCCAGTGATTGTTCGGGCGTGGACAGCCAGGTGAAATCAGCTGCCCGTGATCGCAGCGGATGTCCGCTCGCATCCGGCGTGGGCTCGGCGATCGCCCAGGCCTGCTGCGCCATGCGCAGGGTCTCCAGGTGCTGGGCGTAGTGCTGGATCAGGAATCCCAGCAGGTAGTGATCGCCGATCATGCCGTGACGTTGACGGCGAGCGTAGGCCAGCTCCCAGGCCGAGTCCGCGGCGGCGCTCATGTCGTCGCACCAGGTGAGCAGCCTGTCGATGGAGGGCAGCCGGGTGCCGCGTTCGGTTTTCGGGCAGCGCTCCGGCAGATAAAGCGAGGCATGGTCCGCCAGGTCCGCGCCATCGCCCAGCACCCGTTCACGCAGCCACAGAGACTCGACGAAATGCGTGTGTCCGACGTGCCAGGCAGCCGGACTGAGCATTGGATGCACCTGCCGGTTGACGGCCTCTTCGGGAAACATCTTGAGCACGTTCCGGACCCGGGTGCGCAGGGTCCGGAGCCGGGTCAGCTCGACGGCCGGACGCGTTTCGGCGGTCAGGGTCACGGATGGTTGTGGGTCGATATCGCGGCCAACATGCGGCCATCTTCGTCGAAGACAGCCCTGTTTTCGGGAAACAAATCCATTCGCGGGAAATCGAAACCAAAAATCACTGGCATCATGAGGACATTGTCATTTTGAGGCCACAAAAAGGGGTCGCCACGGCACATGGTTTGCTCGGAAGCTCACCACCTTGGTCCGGCGAGGCGGCATCGGGTTCCGTGCGACATGGAACCGCCGCCCCGGACGATTGTGTGTCGAAGACGATGGGGGCTCAATGAGCGACAAGAATGCAACGCGCCGGCTGGCGCGATGGGATGTGCTGGCAGCCGGTCTGGTGCTGAGTGCCGCGGTGGCTGTGCTGATCTGGCAGGCGCCATGGCAATCGGGAACCAGTCTGGTCGCCTCCGGCGACTGTCCGCCCGGCTACCGGCTGCAGGATCCGGTCGCTTACGCGCGCGAGTTCAACGGCCGGCTCAGCGACGAACATGTTGCCAAGATTCACGAGATCTTCGGCGAGCAGGTCTGCGCCTATGGCCGCCTGCCCGAGACGCTGACCGACATCGACCGCTGGGGCAGTGTTGCCCAGCAGGCCGCCGCCGCTCCGTTGAGCCATGTTCCGCCCGGTGCCGGTCGGGCCGCCTTCGAGCAGAAGCAGGCGATGGTGTCCTTGCAGGCCAAGGTCGCGAACGCCGATGGCGTCTGGGAGAACTACGGCTCCGGTCCGCAGATCGCGCTGGACGAATATGTCGACGGGTCTCGTGACGGCATTCCCTCCGTGGCCGGCCGGGTCGACGACTTCGCCTATGACGAAGCCGGCAAGCGATTGTTCGCGGCGGTGGGCACCGGTGGCGTGTGGATGAGTGAGGCGGTGGACGGCGATGTCGGCACCTTGGCTGATCACTGGATCGATATCGGCAAGAACATGCCGACGACAGTGGCCTCCGCCGTGGCCTGGACCAACTGGCAGGGCGGTCGGCTGCTGATTCTCACCGGCGAGCACGTGCAGGGCGGCAATACCTACGTCGGCCTGGGTGCGTTCTGGTCCGACGATCTCGGCGAGACCTGGCATCAGGCGGAGGGCGCGCCCGATGCCGTCGGCGCATCGACGCTGGCCGTGGACAAGGCACATCCGAATATCGTCTACGCCGCGACTCACAAGGGCTTGTTCCGCTCCACCGATGGCGGCGAGAGCTACGTTAACGTCAATCTGCCGGTGTCCGAGGATTGTGCCGGCGTGGTCGAGTATGACGGCCCCTGTCAGCTGGCCAACGTGGTCACCGACGTCGTCGTCCAGGCACCCGGCGGCACGTCCGCCCTGGGGCTGGATACCGTGCTGGGCCCCGGCGTGGTCTGCGAGGCGGCGGGTTGCTCGGTGCTGGCCGCGGTGGGGTATCGCGGCGGGAACGGCGCGACCTACGCCGACGGAACCTCGCACGCGCCCGGCAACGGGCTTTACCGGTCGCCAACGGGTGAGCCGGGCACCTTCGTCCGTATCGACAGTCCGGCACCGCTGGATGCCGTGACCGGCGGGATACTCCCGCTCGGGTTCGCCCCGCAGTCACGGATCGGGCGTATCGAACTCGGCGCTGCGATCGGCCCGGAGCAGGATCACAACTACGTCTACGCCATCGTGCAGGACGCGGTTCTGCTCAACGGTGGCTTCCCGCTGCTGGACCTGCCCACCGAGGAAGGGCTGGCGATTCCCCTGGATTGCGGGTCGCTGATTCCGGAGAACGTCGATGATGTCTATCGCGACCTCTGCGAAATCCTCCTGGGCTCGCTGAATCCGACGACCATCAACGGCCTTTACGTCTCCCCGGACTTTGGCGAGACGTGGACGCGTCTGGCCGACGACATCAACCTGACCTACACCACCCAGGCGTCGGGTTCGACGCTGGCTGTCGTGGTGCCGCTGGGCATCGGGCCCGGTGTTCAGGCGTGGTACGACCTGTGGGTGCAGCCTGATCCCACCTTGCAGGATGTCGCGCTGCATGCGCCGACGCGGGTGGTCTTCGGCATGGAGGAGGTCTGGAAGAACACCTTGTCCGGCCTGCCGCCGGTGCCGATCATCGACCAGGTGATCGACGACCTGGCCGCCGAGCTGGGTCTGGAGGCCGCGCTGGAGGAACTGAGCCTGGGGCTGCTGCCCGTGGTGGGTCTGGTCGAGCAGCTGCCGGTGTTGGACTGGGAGGTGTTCGGGACCTATTTCGCCGGGGAAACCTGCCTCTACCTGATCGGACAGATCGGGCCGGCAGTGCCGATCTGCCCGACCTACGATGGCCTGATCAACGGCACGACCACCCACCCCGACCAGCATGACGGCATCTTCATTCCGGATGACGAACGTGGCGGCGTGTGGCTGATCGTCGGCAACGACGGCGGCGTGTACAAGCAGTACAGCTCCAATCCGATC
>NZ_CAXFCL010000274.1:0-6136 GCF_964000955.1 uncultured Abyssibacter sp. | reverse complement strand
CGAGGACTATCCGATTCCCAGCCTGTTCGACCGGTTTCTGACGGAGCGCGAGCATATCGCGCTGGTCGTCGACGCCTTCGGCGGCACTGCCGGCATCGTCACCAGCGAGGACGTGATCGAGACGCTGCTGGGCCTGGAGATCGTCGACGAGCGCGACGAATCGCAGGACATGCAGGTGCTGGCTCGGCAGATGTGGCAGAAGCGCGCCAAGCGCATGCAGCTGCCCGAACTGCCGGTGGATCAGACACCCGACGACCACGAACGGGTCGACGGATAGCAGCAGGGGCGCTGAAGCGCCCCTGCTGATCTCTGACGTTATCGGTTTCCGGCCTACTGCCCGAATTCGGACACCGTGATCTGGTAGATCGCGGTCGTGCCGGAAATCTCGTTGCCGACCAGCAGCAACGGTTCGCCGTTGGGGCTGTCCGCCGCCGGGATGAACACCATGCCTTCCGGACCCAGATCTCCCGCCGCCGTGTTGTAGCTGTCATCCGGATTCTCTGGATCTTCGCTGAAGTCGCGCGGATTGATGTACTGCACGAACCGCGGGGCCTCCGGCGACGAAATGTCGTACACCATGATGCCGCCGACGCGCTCCAGACCGACGAAGGCGTAGGTGCGGCCCGCCAGCGTGCCCAGGGTCAGGGCTTCGGGTTCCGGACCCTTGTCGTCGCTGCGGTCGTCGCTCTCGTTGTCATCGTTGCTGGCATTGAAGCCGCCGTCGAAGCCCAGGCGCTGCGCGGTGATGACCTCGAAGTCGCTGCCACTGTCGTAGACCATGGCGCGGCTGTCGGCATCGAAGATCGAGAACGAGCGGGCGCCATAGGCGACCAGTTCCTCGTACACGCAGGCCGAGGTCGGCTGGCCGCCCGCGTTCAGGCAGCTCGCGTCATCCAGGCCTTCGGTGGCAATCACCTTCAGGCGGCCGAGGTTCTCGTTCTCGAACAGGTCGGCGATCATGTCGCCATCACCGTCGGTCTGCGAGCCCGGGAAGCGGTCCACGGCCGGAGAGTCGATGGCCGCGGCAACTTCGTCCGGGTCCACGATGTCGCGGATGCGGATTTCGTCCAGATAGACCAGGCATTCGCCGTCATCGAAGTCGGCCAGGCCGAGGGTGCAGCTCGCCGCATCCGGGACCTCACTGATGTACTCGCGGCCGTCACCCTCGTTGGCCGTGACCAGATAGGTCTTTCCGGCGTGCTCGAAGCTGGCGATGGAATCGGGCATGAGCAGCCCCTTCACCGGCCAGTTGGCGATGTAGATGGTGTCGTCACGGTTGCTGACGTCCAGCTCGTTGCCGGGGAGGCTGAAGTCCTTCGTCCCTGTTCCCCAGACGGCGGTGATCGTTGCGGTGGCTAGATCGATCTCGGCGAAGGCGCTGTTTTCCTGCATCGAGGCCCAGGCCGTGGTCGAGTCCGCGGAGACGGCGATGTATTCCGGCTCCATGTCCTGTGCCACGGTCGCTCCGAACGGCATCGGCAGGCGAACGCCGAGGTCGCGCAGGTCGGCGGCGGCAAAGCTCGAGAAGTCCAGCGTTGCGACATCGGCGTCCAGCACCGACGCGGCACCGCCGCTGACGTCGATGACGCTGATGGTGCCGTCCGGGTCGACGGTATAGTCGCTGTTGGGTTCGCCTTCGTTGGCGGTGATGACGAAGTTGCCGTTCGGCGAGAACGTGACCATGTCCGGCAACGCGCCGACCTGTACCGCCGACAGGAAGCTGCCGTCGGAAGTCTGGTAGAAGGCGACGTACCCCGGATCGGTTTTCGGAGACGCCTCGATCGCGACCGCGACGACACCACCGTTGACCGAGACGCTGTTCGCCGCCCCCAGATCATCCGCGCTTGCGACATCGGATCGAGCGGCGGCAACGTCTGCCGACACGTCCAGCGTCGCGCTCAGCACCGGATTGGAGGGCGAGGACAGATCAACGATATCCACCGTCTCGGATTGCGCGTTGACGACGTAGGCCTGCGCGGTGGTGGCGTCGAAGGCGACGATTTCGGCCGCGGATTCATCAAAGCCCGCGGCGGGGTTGAGAAAGCCGCCGATCCTGGTGAGCGTGATCGAGGAGTCCGCTCCGTCGTCGCCGGCGGGACCTTGCGGTCCGGCGGGCCCCTGAGCCCCCGTCGGTCCCGTAGCACCCGTGGAGCCGTTGTCACCTTCGCAGGCCGCCAGGCCGAGGCAGAGCAAGCCCACGCTTGTCAGTAACGTTGCGCGATGCAGTAACACGTCGTGATCTCCCCTTTTTGATTGGAAAGCTCGACACGCTAATCGCGAAAGTTGACGGTTTCGTTGCACGCGACCCCATGCGGGTGGCTGGTGGGCTTGTCACCCGGGTGAGGCCTCGCGCTATGCTGGGCGGCCGGGTTCGTCGGCGCACCCGCAGGCAGCCCGGTGATTGACTTGTCGCAAGGAGCCGCAGCATGCACGAAGACTTTCAGCACCGATTGGTGGTCGTCGCCGACGCCGCACAGGCGAAAATCTTTCGCTTCCGGGCTAACCGGCTGCCACTGGAGCCTGTCGATGAGCTGCAGCACGAGGCATCGCGGCTCAAGAATCGCGAACTCGTGACCGGTGGTCGCGGTGCGACCCACGCCAGTCACGGACATGGCGTGGACCAGACCGAGGGCAGCCGACAGGCGCACGAGCATGAGGCTGATCGTTTCGCCGTCGAACTGGCCGGCTGGCTGCGCGACGCGCGTACCCGGCGCGGCGTCGACGATCTGGTGCTGGTGTCCGCCCCGCGGTTTCTCGGAAAGCTTCGCGAACATCTGGATACGCCGACGTCCCGCTGCGTGACCCGTTCGATCAACAAGGATCTGGTCACGCACCCCACCGATTCCATCGAGCGCGCCCTGGAGATGGACGTCGTTCACTGATCCCGGGCCGGTGCCGCTACCCAGCCGGGCCGCCATCGGGCAGGATAGGGTCCATCATTTGCTGCTCCGCATGGATGCGGGACTGGATCCGAGATGACACGCCGCCTGTTGCTGCTCTGCGCGGTTCTGACCTTGACCGCGTGTGTGACCACTCCCTACGAAACGTTGTCGGAAGTCGGCAGCGGACAGAAGGTCGTGGTGATCGGTGCCGTGGACGCGATTCTCTACCTGCAGAGTCGTGGCGTGCAGGAGGCGGCGCTCGGCCGCGACAGCATGCGCGTGGACCGTTGGGGCATTCATGACATCGTGGCGAAGGAGATCGCGGACAGCTTCCGGTCCAGGGGGTTTGCCGATGTCCGCGTGCAGAACAGCCTCGGTCTGCGTCAGGAACTCCGCTTCACCGATTCCTACGAGAATCTCAACGAGGCGCAGACCGAAACCCAGCGTGAGCGTCTGAGCCGGATGGCATCGCGCATGGGCGCGGATGTACTGGTGATCGCGACCGCGGGTGAGGTTGGTGACGTGTTCTTCGGTACCGAGGAGAGCGTGACCGGGTTCGGTGTCTATCAATACTCGGCGCCGTCGGGATTGCGCAGCGTGAACTTCTCCGCCTTGCAGGTCACGCTGTTCGATCAGTCCGCGGAGGAATTGGGGCACGCTTTCGGCTTCGAGGGCGCCGCGCGTCAGAACTCCGAATGGCTGCGTGTCCTGCAGCTGTCGGAGGAACAGCTGGACGCCATGCAGCCAATCATTGCGGATCAGCACCGGACACTGGCCCGGCGGCTGATGCTCGATCTCGGTTTCTGAGCCGGCCTAGATCGGGGGCCAGCGGGGCGACTACCGACGGCTCTGAAGTCGGCGGTGTCGACCCGACAGATAGTCACGGATGCGTTGCGGATCGTCGGTCAGGCGCTCCAGCGCGCTCGCATCGAGTTCTTGCCGCCGGACCGAGGACGCGCAGAGGTTCGCCGCGGCCGGTGGTGATGCCGCGTTTCGAAGCATGAGATCCACCGCCTGTGGTGTCCGTTCCAGCAAACCGTGGATCACGGCCGGGCTGAACACGCCCGCCTCCTCCCACACCGGCAACTGGGCCGCGGTGTGCAGCGCTGTCAGCAGTTTCGGGCCGAGGAATTGGGGCACGACCGACTCCGCGGTGTTGGCCAGTATCAGGCGCCGCGCCGTGTCCTCGTAGAACGGCAGCAGCGTGTTACCGGGGTGGGCGCATAGCGCGGCGTTATGCACCTTGGTGAACCGCTTCCAGCGTGAGCCTTCGCGTTGAATCCATATTTCGCGACCCACCGCCGTCGTATCGGGCGGAACAAATCGGTCGGGGTCGAAGATCCAGGTGTCGGCGTCCAGCCAGACGGCGCAGGTCGCGCCCGCGTCCAAGGTCAGGGAAAGCCAGCGCAGGCGGGCAAGGTCGCTGGCGACCACGGGCTGGTGTTGCGTGCGATCCCGGATCGCGGGATCCAGCAGGTCGAACAACTCATCGCCGAGGAACCGGTAGCGGAATCCCCGGCGATCGGCCCAGTCACGTACCGACTGCAAGCACCTCGCGCTCCAGGGCGCCTTGTTGGCGCTTGGCGTGTGCGATTGCAGAACCTGCACGGTCATGGGCGCCAGTGTCGCACGACGCGGGCAGGCTGACCGCCGGGCGTGTCGGCAGCGCGTCCATCAGCTCGGCGGTGTCGGCGATCATCAGAATCCACTCGCCGCCATTGCCCTGCTCGGGAAACTCCTCGGCGACGCGTTGCGCTTCGAAGCGGAAACCCAGCGCATCGTACATGGCCTTGGCCGGTCGGTTGTCGGACGACACAATCAGGCTGACCTGGCGCAGTCCGAGCACGTCGGCACGGCGGATCGAGTCCGCGAGCAGTGAACGCCCCACGCCGCGGCGGCGCAGGTGGTTGGCGGTCGCCAGGGCGTTGATGTACCAGGTGCCCGAAGCCATTGCCTCGAGTTCCACCAGCCCGCGGATGACGCCGCAGCAGTTGCTGATGTCGTCGTGAGTGCGAACGCTGTCCAGATCGAAGGCCTGGCAGACACCGATGACCCGATTGTCGTGCATGTAGACACGTCCATGGGTGAAGCTGAATTCACCTTCGGTCGCCGAGGTGTGGCGCAACCCGGCCTCGACGGCGCTTTCGCCATCGCGTGCGCGCGTGCGCCACAAGTAGCTCGGGATGCCTTCGCCAGCCAGATCGACCATGTCCACGATGGTCGGGGCGTCGTCGGGAGTCGCGTTCCTGATATTCATTGGTCTGAGCCTGTCCAGTGTCTCTTTGAACTCGTTTGAGCAACAAGTGACTGCTGCATCGTCCTTGTGCAGCCGGTGTGGCGTTTCACGCCACGGATTACTGCATTGGTCCCGCGCTCCCGAGTGGATACTCGCAAACAGCGGACCAGTTGGCCTTTCATTCAGTTCGGATGTTGTTGGTCGGTGCCCAGGCACCCTGATATCGGCCTCATGTTCCCCTGACGAGATCGAGCGAAAAAACCGGACATTTCACGGATTGATTCATCGATGATCGTTGTCACTATGATCATATTTCGGTCCGGTGCATGCAATGCGTGATCTATGCCTCAGATTCCGGGATATCGGCGAGATGCAGCGAAACCGGGGAGTGCCGCAAGACTGAAGGCATTCTGTTGCCATCAAATGAAGCCCTATTGCGGTGCAACAAAAAAGGCCCCGTCCGGGGCCTTTTCCGCTTGCGGCGAGTGTGCTACTGCCGCTTCATCGACTCGAAGAACTCCGCGTTGGTCTTGGTCTGCTTCATGCGGTCGATCAGCAGTTCCACGGCGGCGATCTCGTCCATGGAATGCAGCAGCTTGCGCAGGATCCAGACCTTTTGCAGCGTCGCGGCATCCATCATCAGCTCCTCGCGGCGGGTGCCGGAGCGGTTGATGTTGATGGCCGGGAACACCCGCTTCTCGGCGATCCGGCGCTCCATCTGGATTTCCATGTTGCCGGTGCCCTTGAACTCCTCGTAGATCACCTCGTCCATCTTCGAGCCGGTTTCGACCAGCGCGGTGGCGATGATGGTCAGCGAGCCGCCTTCCTCGACGTTGCGGGCCGCACCGAAGAAACGCTTGGGCTTCTGCAAGGCATTGGCGTCGACACCACCGGTCAGCACTTTGCCGGAGCTGGGTGCCACGGTGTTGTAGGCACGGGCGAGGCGGGTGATGGAGTCCAGCAGGATCACCACGTCCCGCTTGTGCTCGACCAGCCGCTTGGCCTTCTCGATCACCAT
>NZ_CAXFCL010000273.1:0-11054 GCF_964000955.1 uncultured Abyssibacter sp. | reverse complement strand
CTTTGTGGAGGAGGACGGCTTCGTCAAACCCTTCGACACCCAGACTCGCCCCACCTGGGGACTGGATCGGATCGACCAGCCGACCCTGCCACCGGACGGCGAATACCGCTACACACAGACCGGAGCCGGCGTCCACGCTTATGTCATCGACACCGGCATCCTCTCCACGCACCGGGAATTCGAAGGCCGCATGGGCGACGGGTTCTCGGTGATCACGGGCGGCGGCGATTCAGGTGGCGGCCTGCCACTGATCAACGAGCTGGCCGGCGCACTCGGCGGCCTGCTCGGTGGTGGCGGCGGTGATGACGGGGGCGACGATGCGAGCACTGAAGATTGCAACGGCCACGGCACGCATGTCGCCGGAACGATTGGCGGGACGACTTACGGCGTGGCAAAAGCGGTAACGCTGCATCCCGTCCGCGTGCTGGACTGCAACGGCAGCGGCTCAACCTCGGGCGTGATCAAGGGCGTGGATTGGGTCATCGAACATCACCAGCAGCCCGCGGTCGCGAATATGAGTCTTGGCGGCGGCAGCAGCCAGGCGCTGGACGAGGCCGTCGAGGAAGCCTCGGCGCTGGGCGTGACCATGGTGCTGGCGGCCGGCAACGAAGATTCCGATGCCTGCCAGACCTCACCGGCCCGAGTCACCGACGCGCTGACCGTCGGCGCCAGTGACAAGGGCGACCAGCGCGCAAGCTTCTCGAACTGGGGCGATTGCGTCGACCTGTTCGCGCCGGGCAAGGACATCACCAGCGCCTGGCATACCAGCGCCGGCGCCACGCAGACCATCGACGGCACCTCCATGGCGGCGCCGCATGTCGCCGGCGTGGCCGCGCTGGTGCTGGAGGCGCATCCGGACGCCCAGCCCACCGAGGTGATGCGCCGCGTGATGGACGCCGCCGAGCCGGGACGGATTGCCGATACCAAGGGCAGCCCGAACGAGCTGCTGCAAAGCGATGTCGACTAGCGGCGGTATTTCCTAGGAACGTAGCCCGGCCAGAAACCGGTCCAGGTGGCCGGCGAAGGCCTGCCGGTCCGCCTGGCTGAGCTTGGGCGGCCCGCCGCCGACCTCGACACCGCTGGAGCGCATGGTCTCCAGAAAGTCGCGCATGTTCAGGCGCTGGCGAATGGTGTCCGGCGAGTGATGCTCGCCGCGCGGGCTGATCGCCTTGACGCCCTTCTCGACCACTTCGGCCGCCAGCGGAATGTCGCTGGTGATGACCAGATCACCGGGTTCGGCGTGCTGCGCGATCAGGTTGTCGGCAACATCGAAACCGGAGGCGACCTGCATCAGCTTGACGGTCGGGATGTTCGGGACATTCATGAAGTGGTTCGCCACCAGCCGAACCGGCACTCCGGTGCGACGCGAGGCGCGAAACAGGATGTCCTTGATGACCACCGGACAGGCGTCGGCGTCGACCCAGATCGTAGGCATCAGGCCAGCATTCAGCGCGAGCGGATGAGCGTGCCGACGCCTTCGTCGGTCAGCAGCTCCAGCATGACGGCATGCTCGACGCGGCCGTCGATGATGTGCGCGGCGTCCACGCCGCTCGCCACCGCATCCAGCGCGCAGCGCACCTTGGGCAGCATGCCGCCGGAGATGGTGCCGTCGGCGATCAGCTCGCCCACGCGGGTCGGCGTCAACCCCGTCAGCGTCTTCTGCTCGGCATCAAGAATGCCGCGGGTGTTTGTCAGCAGGATCAGCTTTTCCGCCTTGAGCACGGTGGCCAGCTTGCCGGCCACCAGATCGGCGTTGATGTTCAGCGACTCGCCGTTGGGCGCCACGCCCAGCGGCGCGATGACCGGGATGAAGTCACCTGATTCCAGCAATTCGACCACGGCCGGATCGATGCTGGACACCTCGCCCACCTGACCCAGGTCCGTTTGCCCGTCATCCGCCTTGATGCGGCGTGCACGAATCAACTGCCCGTCCTTGCCGGACAGGCCGATCGCGCGGCCACCCGCCTGGTTGATCAGGTTGACGATGTCCTTGTTGACCAGACCGCCGAGCACCATCTGCACGACGTCCATGGTCTCGTTGTCGGTCACGCGCATGCCGTCGATGAACTGGCTTTGCTTGCCCAGACGTTCCAGCAGGCTGCCGATCTGCGGCCCGCCGCCATGGACGACGACCGGGTTCAAACCCACCGCCTTCATCAGCGTCACGTCACGGGCGAAACCACGCTTGAGCGCCTCGTCGACCATGGCGTTGCCGCCGTACTTGATCACGACGGTCTTGCCGGCAAAGCGCTGGATGTACGGCAGCGCGGTGGTCAGAACCCGCGCGACCTCCATCGCCGCGGTTTCGCTCAGCGAGTCCATCAGTTTCTGCCGGAGGAGCCGAAACCGCCCTCGCCCCGATCCGTCGCGTCGAAGCTCTCCACCCGGTTCAGCGCCGCCTGGACCACCGGCACGATCACGAGCTGGGCGATGCGCTCGCCCGGCTCCACCGTGTAGGCGTTCTGCCCGCGGTTCCAGCACGAGACCATCAACGGTCCCTGATAGTCGGAGTCGATCAGGCCAACGAGATTGCCCAGCACCAGCCCGTGCTTATGCCCCAGGCCCGAGCGCGGCAGGATCATCGCCGCCAGCCCCGGATCGGCCAGGTAGATCGACAGGCCAGTGGGAATCAGTTCGGCCTGGCCCGGCTCGATGGTCAGCGGGGTGTCCACGCAGGCGCGCAGGTCCATGCCGGCCGAGCCCTCGGTGGCGTATTCGGGCAGCGGGAATTCGTTGCCGATGCGGGCGTCCAGAATGCGGTAATCGATAGTGGTCATGCGTCCTTGCTCAGGCTTGCTGTCGTGTCTGGTCGTGGGGAGGAATCTTGCTGTCGAGGCGGGTGGCGATCAGCTCCACCAGCGACCGCGCCAGCTGCGTCTTCGGCGCCGGCCCCAGCGACTGCTCGCCATCGGACCAGGCCACCCACAGGGCGTTGTCATCGGTGTCGAACCCGCGGCCTTCACCGACCCAGTTGGCGGCGATCATGTCCAGCCGCTTGGATTCCAGCTTGCCACGGGCATAACCCTTGAGATCATCGGTTTCAGCCGCGAAGCCAACCGTGAACACCTCGGGATAGCGCCGCGCCACGTCGGCGAGAATGTCGGTATTGCGCACCAGTTCAATCTGCTGACGCTCCGCCGATTTCTTGATCTTGGACTCGGCCACGTCCGCCGTCCGGTAGTCGGCGACGGCCGCGGTGGCGATGAACACCTCGGCCTCCGGCAGCTGATCGAGCACGGCCTCGTGCATCTGCTCGGCGGTCTCGACATCGATACGCGTCACGCCCCGGGGTGTGGGCAGATTGACCGGCCCGGCTACCAACGTGACTTCCGCGCCCAGCGCCGCGCAAGCGGCGGCGACCGCGAATCCCATCTTTCCGGAGGAACGATTGGTCAGGAACCGGACCGGGTCCAGCGGCTCGCGCGTGGGGCCGGCGGTGATCAGCACGCCGCGATGATTCAGCGGCCCTTCGCCAGCCTCCGCGCCCAGCAGTTGATTGATCGCCTCGACGATCTCCTCCGGCTCGCTCATCCGGCCGGGGCCGGATTCGCGCTCGGCCAGTTCGCCGACGCCGGGGCCCACCACGCTGACATCACGACGGGTCAGCGTCTCCATGTTCGACTGCGTCGCCGGGTGCTCCCACATCACGTGGTTCATCGCCGGTGCGACCAGAATCGGTGACGTCGTGGCCAGACAAAGCGTGGTCAGCAAATCGTCGCATTGCCCGGTCGCCAGCCGCGCCAGACAGTCCGCGGTGGCCGGCGCGATCACGATCAGATCGGCCCAGCGCGCCAGTTCGATGTGCCCCATGCCGAGCTCGGCGGCCTCGTCCCACAGACTGGTCCGCACCGCATTGCCCGACAGCGCCTGCAAGGTCAGCGGCGTGATGAAACGCTCCGCGTTCGCGGTCATCACCACCTGCACATTCGCACCCTGCTTCACCAGCCGCCGCGTCAGCTCGGCCGTCTTGTAGGCCGCGATGCCACCGCAGATGCCCAGCAGGATGTTGGGTTGTGCGGACATTCCCGTTCCCGAAATCGTTGACAGGGCGCGATTGTAGCGTGGACTGGCCCGGGTCCACCGCCCGTCGCAACGCGCAATAAGCACACCAGCGTTGGACTGGCCCGCTGCCCGGCGCGCCGGCTGCTACGAGCGAACCATCAAAGATGTCCGAGACAGGCTGATGCCGTCGCACCATCTTGCAGGAACGCATCGGCCCGGGTCGCGGTCTCCTGTGGGTCACAGCATCCCATCGTGATATTCGAACTTCATGTGGATATTCGATCATCACCGGGTGTTTTCAGGCTGTTTTCTGGCATTCTGAGAAATGCCCTCAAACCATCGACGAGGCATTCGAAATGCAAAAACTAGTGATTCTTCTGGCCATGATCGCTGGAGCCGGAGTCTCATCCGGATGTGCCACGGTCAGGACCAGCGACAACGCTCACGTCGGCAGTCCGAAGATCTACGGTGGCACGCGCCTGAACGTCGCCGCGCTGTCATCGGATGACGCAGCCTTGGCCCGATTCGAGCACTACGGCATCGAGCCGCCCAGTCATCCCGCTCTTGATCTACCGCTCAGCTTCGTGGGAGATACGCTGATGCTGCCGTTCTCGGCCTGGTACACGCTCACCGAACCCGTGGTCGGTCGGGAATAATCCGTCTGCACAACACCTTCGATCACACCCGGGACCGACTCACCGTCTGATCTCGGCGTAGCTCGCCCCGCCACGCGCCAGAGTTGAGCTCCCGTGTCAGCAAACCGCATGCAACCGAATCTCCAACCGATGCTTCGTGGCGCCGGCGTGTTCCTGCGCCCGCTGACCGAGCAGGATTTCGACGCCTGCCATGCCGCGGCCTGCGATCCGGAGATCTGGGCCCAGCACCCTGACCGCGAGCGGCATCGCGCCGACGTGTTCAGACAGCATTTCTTCAGTTCGGCCGTTACCAGCCAGAGCGCTTTTGTCATCGTCGAGTCTTCCAGCGGGCGCATCATTGGCTCCACACGCTTTTATGACTGGGATCCGGCCGGCCGCAGCATCGCGATCGGCTACACTTTCTTCGAACGCGCCCACTGGGGCCTCAGGACCAACGGCGAGGTCAAGCGTCTGATGCTGGAACATGCGTTCAGCTTTTCGGATGCCGTCTGGTTCCATGTGGCGGAGAAGAACCTGCGGTCTCGCCGAGCGGTGGAAAAGCTGGGTGCCCGACTGGTGGGTCGCGAGCCGCGCGTGCTGGGCCAGACCGAGTACCTGGTGCTGTTCTATCAGTTGACGACACGCGATTGGCAAACACGATGAACACGACCGATCAGCCTCCTGCTTCCGGTTCAGCCCGGGAAGTCTTTCTCGCTTTCCTCAAACTCGGGCTGACGTCTTTCGGCGGTCCGATTGCCCATCTCGGTTATTTTCGCGCCGAGTTGGTCGAGAGACGCCGCTGGATCAGCGAAAGCCAGTTCTCGCAGCTGCTGGCGGTCTGCCAGTTCCTGCCCGGACCGGCGAGCAGCCAGCTCGGATTCACGCTGGGCCTGCTGCGCGGCGGCTGGCTCGGCGGACTGGCCGCGTTCCTGGCATTCACGCTGCCGTCGGCCCTGCTGCTGTTCGGATTCGCGCTGATCGCCCCCCTGCTGCGGGGTGGAATCGGGGAAGCGGTCGTGCACGGCCTCAAGCTGGTCGCCCTGGCGGTCGTCGCCAGCGCGGTGCTGAGCATGTCGAAGAAACTTTGTCCCGACCGGCCCAGACAGCTGATTGCCATTGTTGCCGCGGCGGTCGTGCTCAGCGCTGGGACCGCCTGGATCCAGTTGCTGGTGGTCGCCGGGGGCGGCCTCATCGGGCTGCGCGCCTGCCGCTCACTACAGCCCGATCCGGGCGCGTCGTTCACGACCGGCTACGGCATGCGAACCAGCGGCGTCTTGCTGGGCATCTTCGGATTGCTGCTCGTCGGGTTGCCGCTGTTCGCGACCGCGGCCCCCACGCTGACAGCCGTGGCCGAAGCATTCTACCGCGCGGGTGCGCTGGTCTTCGGCGGCGGTCACGTGGTGCTGCCCTTGCTGGAAGACACGGTGGTCGGGCCCGGCTGGGTCTCGCAGGAGCAGTTTCTGGCCGGTTACGGCGCCGCCCAGGCGATTCCCGGCCCCATGTTCGCGTTTTCGGCGTTTCTGGGCGCCGAAATCCCCACCGGCATGCCGGCAATCGTCCCCGCGCTGACCGCGCTGGCGTTCATGTTCCTGCCGGGTTTCCTGCTGGTCGCGGCAGTGCTGCCGGCCTGGTCCACCATCGCGCGCAATGCCTCGATGGCACGAGCTATCGCCGGCATCAACGCGGCGGTGGTCGGTCTGCTGGGCGCGGCGCTCTACGACCCGATCCTGACCTCCTCGGTCGGCAACGGCATCGATCTGGCGATCGGGCTGACCGGCTTCGCGCTGCTCGCTTTGCTTGGCCGCTCACCGCTGCTGGTCGTGCTCTGGTGTGTCGGCGCCAGTATCGCGGCCCGACTGGTCTGAGGAAACCGCCAAGCTTCTCAGGCACTGTCGCAGGGATAGACGCGGTACGGGACTGAGTCAATCACCGGCGGCCAGGTCATCCAGCAGTTTCGATGATCGCCCATCGGCGCGGGCACCGATGCGGCGCGTGCCGTGATCACCACCCTCGGACCGAAACGGTGCTCACGCACCAGCCGCTGGTAAACCTCGCGCGATAACGCGTCCCAGAATTTTCGGCAAAGCGTGGAACGTTCGAATCGGGCCAATGACCGGACATGGCATACCATGGTCACAACGGAGGGTCGGCATCATGGCGTTTTCAGCATTCATCGTTCGTCTCACCGCCGCGGTGTTCGCCGCGTACGGCGTCGGATTCATCCTGGCTCCCGCGTGGATGGCCGATCTTTCCACCGGCGCCGTACCCGCGACGGCCTCCGGCCTGATCGACATGCGCGCGACTTATGGCGGCCTGTCACTGGCCGTTGGCGTACTGCTGTGGAGACTCGCCGCCTCGCCGGAAACGCTGCGCGCCGGCCTCCGGAGCGTGATCGTCCTGATGGTCGGCATGGCGGGCGGACGCCTGGTCGGCATGGCCCTGGACGGACCGGCGAATGCGTTGATGTGGACGTATCTCGCCGCGGAATGCGTGCTGACCGTCATCGCGGCCTGGCTGCTGGCCAGGGCCGACACCACCACACGCCACAAGGAAACCACCCGTGGACGTTGAAATCGTCAGAACCGGATATGTCGTCGGCTGGGGCACGCTGTCACTGATCAATGCCGGACTCGCGCAAAGCAAGCGCCGCAGCGGCCTGATCTGGTGGCTGCTCTCGCTGTTGCTTGGCCCCATCGCAACGCTGCTGATCGTCGTGCTTCCGCCGGCCTCGTCAGGCGACTTCCGCTAGTCGCTGCCGCGGTATCGGAGGCCCATCACCCGCACTCCGCGCAGACAGCTGATCCTCGACAATGGCCCCGCGCGATGGTCAGCATGTGCTCCGACATTCCCCTTAAGGATCGGACAGTGAAACAATGGATCACCACGGTGGCGATCTCGCTGATCGTCACCACCAGTGCGCACGCAAACGATGGCCCCAGCCGCGAGAGCATCGACAGGCTCCTCGAGCTGATGGACAGCCGGGCGCTGATCGAGAACAGCATGCAGCAGGTCGAATCACAGCTGCGCAAGGCCATGCGGCAGGTCATGGGCAACGAGATTCCCTCACCCGAGGCGCAGGTCGTGATCGACGACATGCAAAGCAAGCTGATGAACTTGCTCGGCGAGACGCTCGCCTGGGAGCGCATGGAACCGGAGATGATCGCCATATATCGGGACTCGTTCACCGAACAGGAGATCAACGGAATGATCGCGTTCTACAGCAGCCCCGCCGGACAGGCCGTGGTGAAGAAGATGCCGGTGGTGATGGAACACACGATGAACCTGGTCTATCGACAAACCCAGTTGATGACGCCCAAGCTCGAAAGGATTCAGGTGGAAACCGTCCAGGCGCTTCAGGCCTGCTGCAGCGAGGAATTCGGCGACATGGCGAACTCCAGGAACTGAGTCCGATCGTGAAGCGCAGACACAGGCAATGGTTACGCTCCGATCGGTCTCCGCCGCTCATCGCAACAGACCCCGGGCCGTGACCTGACGGATGAATCTCCCCGTGACCATCGTCATGCTTACCGTGATCGCGTTGCTCGCCGGCTGCGCGCAACAGGCTCGTGTGGTCGAGCCGCAACCGGAAGTGGTGACGTCACCACTGAACGTGCGCGCGACCGCCTGGGATGAACGACGGCTGGATCGTCTCAACGCGGCCATGCCCGAACTGCTGCGGGTCCACCACGTGGCCGGCGCCACGATCGCACTGACCGGCGACGGCAAGGCGCAATGGACCGGCCGATTCGGCACATTGGAGCACACGGAAGTCCCGCTGCGGCTCACCGGCCTGCGCGAGCCGGTACTCGCGATGCTGACGCTGACGCTGTCACGCGAGTACGGCTGGTCGCTGCGCGCGCCACTGGCTGACATCGCCCCCAGCGCCGCGCTAACCGAACACCAGGCGACCCTGACACCGCGGGAGCTGTTGTCGCACACAGCCGGCCTTGGAGCCGCCGAGACGGCACGGCGCGGCGTCTGGCAGGAGTCCGATGACGGCATTGCGCTGCTCGCCCGAGCCCTGGAAGCGGCGACGGGACAGCCGCTGTCCACGCTGGCGACGCAGCGAATCCTCGCGCCTGCTGGCATGACGGCCTCGCGCTTCGACGGCACGGGCACGCTGATCACAACCACCGCTGACTACGCCCGGTTCTTGCAATGGCTGCTCTCGCCGGCGCGGGGCGACGTCACCCTGGCCACGCTGCTCGGCGTTCAGACCACCGTCTCCCAGTCGCTCGGCCTCTACTGGGGGCTGGGCTGGGGTCTGGAACGCCGCGGCGAGGGCGGGCTGGCGGCCTTCCACTGGGGCGGCGATCCGCGATTCTCCCGGTTCATGCTGCTCGACCCGGTGCGCGGGCGGGCGCTGGTGATCGTGACCGACTCCGACAAGGGACTCGGACTTATCACCGATGTGGTCGCGATTCTGGACGAGGAACCGCATACGGCGTTCGACTTCGAACGGAATCCGCCCACGCGCTGATTCGATCGCGACACGCGACACCCCGCAGAACCCCGCCTCCCGTTGATGCAGGTCAACATGCGAGGCCGCGCCCCCACCTACGCTGTCCGTGCATCGTGACTCCGACAGTGTGCGCCCATGTCCAAGACCCTATTTCTGCCCAGCACGCCGCTTGATCTGCAAGCAATGCGCGCCCCGCGTTACACGTCCTACCCGACGGCGCTGCAATTCTGCGAGGAGGTCGGTCCGACCGACGCCATCGAAGCGCTGCGCGCCTCCAACGACGATCTGGTCCCGGCGCCGCTCTCGCTCTACCTGCACGTTCCGTTCTGCCGCTCGAATTGCTTCTACTGCGGTTGCACGCGCACGGTCACGCGCAACCAGACGATCATGTCGACCTACGCCGCACGGCTCTGCGACGAACTGGTGCAACGCGCCGAGAACCTGGACCGCGATCGCCGCACCGTGCAGGTTCATTTCGGCGGCGGAACACCCAACCACCTTCCGGACGCCGATCTGGAGCGCATCGTCGGCACGATCCGCCAACACTACCGCGTTGTCAGTGCCGTCGATGCCAGCCTCGAAGTCGACCCCCGCCTGGTCCAGGCGAACCAGCCCGCCTTCTGGCGTCGGCTCGGGTTCAATCGCATCAGTATCGGCGTGCAGGATGTCGACCCACGCGTTCAACGACTGATCAACCGTATCCAGCCTTCCGAGATGGTCGCGGCCACGGTAGATGCCTGCCGGGATGCCGGTTTCGCGAGCATCAATTTCGACCTTGTCTACGGCCTGCCCGGACAGACCCTGGATTCCATCAACGCGACGATGGACTTCGTCGAGCAGCAGCGCCCCGACCGCGTGGCCGCGTTCGGGTACGCGCACCTGCCGGAGCGACTGCCGGCACAGCGCGCGATCAACCGGGCATGGCTGCCCGACCCGCAGGCGCGCTTCCGGATGCGCAACTACATCGAGTCGCGGCTGATCGCCGCCGGCTATGTCGCCATCGGCCTGGACCATTTCGCGCTGCCGACCGACACGCTCGCGCAGGCGTTCGCCGAAGGCACGCTGCATCGCAACTTCCAGGGCTACACGACCCACGCCGGGTGCGACATCATCGGCTTCGGCGTCAGTTCGATCAGCCGCGTCGGCCGCGTGTTTGCGCAGAACACCAAGGCACTGGACGACTACGCAAGCGCGCTGGAGCGACACGAGTGGCCGATCGAGCGCGGGTATCGGCAGTCGGACGAAGACCGGTTGCGTGAACGCGTGATCATGGGGCTGATGTGTCATCGGCCTGTCGATCTGGTAAACCTCAGCCGGCACTATCAGCTCGACGCCGAGGAACTGTTCGCCGACGCGCTGGACAATCTCCACGCGATCGCTCCCCGCACACGACCGCTGACCTCGTGCCACGACGGCGTGCTGGAAGTCACCGAAGCGGGTCGACCCTATCTGCGCCTGATCGCCGCACAGTTCGACGCCTACCTGAACACCACGCCCAGCAAATCCAGTCTTGCGGTTTGAGCGAACGCGCGGTTGAATGACGCATCTTCACCGGATGAACACGGGCTAAGGGCATGGCCGCACAGTTGAAACCCACGTTCCGGCAGACCGCGCATGCATGCAGCCGGTGCGTGATGATCGGTCAATGCCTGCCCGCCGGGCTGACCGCCGACGAACTCCAGCGCGTGGACGAGATCGTCGGTGTCAACGGCCGCTGTTCCAAGGGTCAGACGCTCTACGAGGCCGGAGACAAGATCACCGCGCTTTATGCCGTGCGCAACGGCTCATTCAAGAGCTACCGCATCTCGGAATCCGGCGAGGAGCAGGTCACCGGCTTCTTCCTTCCCGGTGATCTGCTGGGTATGGACGGATTGCACAAGGGTGAACATTCAAGCTTCGCCATGCCGCTGGAGGACAGCGTCGTTTGCCGGTTTCCGCTCGACCAGCTCGACGAG
>NZ_CAXFCL010000272.1:0-2984 GCF_964000955.1 uncultured Abyssibacter sp. | reverse complement strand
GCACCGAGGCAAACTCCGGGTCGGTGTTCTGCGTCTCGATCTCGAAGGCCGGCCCCTCAGGCACGAGATAGCCGATCTCCTCGAGAAAGGCGCGATAAGCCTCGGCGTCATGCGGCTGGCCCTTGCGGGCCAGATGCCAGTCGTTGATCTTTGCCTGCAACTCTTCACGCTTTGCCAGCAACTCGCGGTTGCGCGGCGCGAAGGTCTTGACGATGGATTCCAGGCCGCTCCAGAACGCGGCCGGCTCGACGCCGGTCCCGGGGCAGATCTTCTCGTCAATCAGGGATTTGAGGTCGGCATTGACCTGCAAGCCACCAATCTGCGTGTAGTTGCTCATCAGTCCTAGGTCCTTATGGATAAATCGTGTCCCGGCGCCCGGGTGCTTGCCCCGGCGCGCGGTGGTTTCAGTGTCCGGTCCGGGTGGCCGGCGCCGGCTGCGGTCGCATGATTCGCGACGCGCCAGGGCGGCCTGGCCCGGATTTCGGGGCGGGGAGTGTCCCATCGCCGTACCGGCCGGATCAAGCTGACGACAACCGGATGCGGTCTGGCACAACGGTGACGCCGGCTGCGAATGGTCTTTGATCGGCGCCTTCCTGTGTCGGCCACATCCGGACAACGCGGGTATCCGGTTCAAGGACCGTGAGGGCGTTCACAGCGTCGAGGGCGAAACTGACCGGGTCGCAAGCCGAACTTCGGCCGCCGGGATACCCGTCACAAAAAACAAAACCCCGGAGGCGTACCGTCTCCGGGGTTTTCTGATGTCCGCTTTTACCAGCGGAATCCGTTTATCAGGGAACGTGCAACTATTTCGATCGGTCAGGCATCTAACCTTCAGTCCGAAACGCTGACTTGTCGGACCCAGCATCCATGGAGTCCGTCTGACGGGCGAAGCCCAGCAGACGAGCTTGTTACCCCTGTTGCCGAGAGGCGCGGGGGTTTTTTTTGCGCCGAATCCAGCAAGTCGTACGTGTCGATCAATAGTGACAGGTATCCCAACTCCTTAAGAGTGCCACACTTTTTGGCGATGCGTGTGACATGAAGAGCCGGCGCCGGACCGAGCCGCTCAAAGCGGTTCGTGACCGGGTCGCAGCGGGTAGAGCGGCGGCAGCGGATCGGGCCTTGATGCCGCCTCCGCCTGTTCGGGCAGTCGGCGAATGCAGGCTTTCAGCGCCTCCGCACTCCACGCTTCTCGCGCTTCGCCGAACAGCGCGGCGTCCAGCGCATGCAGTTGTTCGGCGAATTCCGGGTCGCCTTCGCGACGGGCGAGTTCGCTCAGCGAGACGACCGGGTGAGGCGCATGCCGTTGCCGTCCCCAGCTCAGGATTGCCTGCCTTGCCGTCGCCGGGTCGTTCGCATCCAGGGCGTGCAACAGGTCCCGACGCGATGCCCGGTCCGGCGTTGGGCGGTCCGGGGATGGTGAACGCCTGCGCCGCGCCGTCCAAAGCCAGGCCAGGATCGTGGCGGCCCAGCCGATCGCGAGCAGGTAGCTGAGCCACGGCCAGCTCGATGTGTCAGCGGGTGGCGGGGCGATGTCGCCCGGAGTGGCCGGTGCCGGCTGCGGTGCTTCCATCGCTGGTGGTGGCGTCACCTGTCCGGCGGCGCCGGCCTCGACCTGAATCCTGCGGGCCGGAATCACGGTTTCCCGGGGCGTGTCGTCGTCGGTGTCCCACCAGCGCAGGCGGAGCTCGGGAATCTCCAGTTCGCCGGACCGGTTGGCGATCAGCGCCCACTGCTGGGCGATGCGTGCCTGGACGCCGAACGTGGACTCTTCGGTGGTCGCATCCGGTGGATCACCATAGGATTGGACGCCGTCGGGCTGGAGCGGGCGCAGCGGGTCGATCTGGGTGTGCAGCTGGCCGTCGATCAGCAGTTCGGTCACGCGGCTGAACGGCTCGCCCGCCACGAACGGGCCGGTATCGGGCACGAGGGTCTGGATCAGTTCGACATCCGAGGCGGGAATCCACGGGCCGGTCCAGCCGGCTGGCGGCGCCTTCACCGACAGCGGGATCGGCTCGGCCTCGGCGTAGATCTGTCGGGTCTGGCCGGCGAACTGGCCGAGGTTGAACATCGATGAGCGCTGCCGCCCCGTGGACAACTCACCGGTGAAGCGGGGTGGCTGGATCGTCAGCGGGCCGGGCTGTTCCGGGAACAGCACGTAGCGGCGCTCGAACAAGTGATAGCGCTCACCGTCGCGGATCGCCCGCGATTCGGACTGTTCGCCGATTTGTTCGATCACCGCATGGTCTGCGGCGGGTTCCCCGAGCTGGCCCGAGACCAGATCGCCGCTGACGTAAAGGCGAACCGTCAGCAGCACCTGCTCGCGCATGTACGGGTCGGTCTGGTCGGCTTCGAATTCGACGAAGGCGTCGCGGGGCCCATTGCCGTTGCCCGCGGGGACGACCTGGAGTTCGATCGGGTCGGTCGTGTCGGGACCGACCGAGATGGGCGGAATCCTGTAGTCACCGGGGCGGGTGGCGACCAGCGTGGTGGTCCAGTGGCGGGTCTGCGACGCGCGCCCGTTGACCAGCCGGTATTCGGAGCCGCTGACCGTGTTCAGCACGCGAAACTGCGACTCCAGGGCCGACAGGTCGGGCTGCTTGGCATCAGCATCGGTGGAACGCACGGTCAGGTTGAAGGTTTCGCCAGCCATGACCGGGTTGCGATCCACCGTGGCCGTGGTCGTCGCCTGAGCCTGGCCGGCGAATGCGAGACTCCACACCATCAGATGCAGCAGCAACACTGCGTATCTAACCATCGCTGTCACCTTGTCGCTTGGCCTGCCGGCGCTGCTGTTCCAGCAGGAATTTGTTGCGCAGCAGCCCGCCGGGATCGTCGGGCACGCGCCGCAGCCATTGCTGGACGGCGGCCTGCTGCGCCGGGTCCTGCGCCGAAGGATCGGCTTCGCCGGCGGTGGCCATGCCGTCCTGTTCGTCCGTGCTGTCGGCGGATTGATCGGCGGTCTGCCGTGCCTGTGATTCGGAGGG
>NZ_CAXFCL010000271.1:0-1867 GCF_964000955.1 uncultured Abyssibacter sp. | reverse complement strand
GTTGAAGCGCAGCTGCGCCGCGAGCCGGTCCGCGCGGTTGGGCCAGGCGCTTTCGTCATCATCCGGATTGTTGTAGCGGATGTTGTAGCTCATCACCCGCATCGACGCGGGCTCCGCGGTCACTTCGTCCGAGGGTGGCACCGGGTCGCTGCTGCCGCAGGCCGACAGGGCGAGCACCAGACTGGTCAGAAAAATGGATCGCATCAGGATGCTTCGCGGTCAGGGATCAATGAATTTCTTGGGTTTCAGCGCCATGCCGTTGCCGGGGCTCAGCACCGGATGTGGCGCGTCGGCCGGACGGGCCGCCGGCACCGTGACGACGTTGAAGCGCAGGTTGTCGATGTAGGCATCACCTTCCGCGCCTTCCTGGCGCAGGCCGGTGAGTTGCACCTGCGCGACGACCGCGCCGGCCGGCAGCGGCAGCGAGGTCGCCTGTTCGCTCCAGGTCGGCGTCTGATTGATCACCGGCTTGGAGGTGGCGATCTCATCACCGCCGGCGTCCAGCACCCGGAACCGCGCGACCGGCACATCATCGCCAGCGGCATTGCGCAGATCCGCCCGCAACACGGCGGTCGCCGTACCGGCGGCGATCGCATCGGTGAACGCGGTGAGGTCCACCGCCTGGGTCACGACGCTGTAGTCAAAGGCCTCTCCCCCGTCCAGCCTGTCGACGCATCCTCCAAGCACGAACCAGTTCAGCCCCGCAGACGGAACACCCAGCCCGCACAGCGCCGGCGGCGCGCGCAGCAAAGCCGGCGCCGCGGTCAACGTATTGAGCGATTCAAACCGTCCACTGACGACGGTCCAGCCCTCGGTTCCATTCTCGGCGCCGCCGTTCACCAGCAGGTTGTCGGACACCGTGGTGTCGATCACCGCAAAGCAGGTCTCGTCGGAAAACCCGGACCAGGCCCAGCGCGCGTCGCGATAGCGCACACGCCAGCAGTACTCACCGGTCTCCAGGTACGGCACGCGCCAGTAGTCCACATCCACGCCGGCATTCAGATCCCGGCGAAACCACTCGTTGCGCGCCCTCGTCTCGTTGCCCCAGATGTCCAGCAACGGCGCATCGAAGCTGCCGGAGGCGGCGCGCAGTTGCCAATGCGCCTCGTGCAGGGCATCACCGTCGGCATCGCTGTAGCCGGCGTGCAGCAGGATGTCGGCGAACGGCTGATCGCCGGTCGGGAACCGCGGCGTCGGCGCATCCGGCGCGGTGTTGTCGCCACCGATGGTGAAGGCATCGCGATCCACCTCGGCCGAGAACGCGTTCGGATAGTTCGCATGGTCGTCGCCGCCGGTGCGGCGCAGGCTGCGGATCTCCGGCGCGCCAACCGTGGAGAACTCCAGCACCGAGTAACCATATTCGTCCCAGGTGCTCTCGAACTCGTCGTAGTCGGCCTGGGCATAGTCGCCCCAGTCATCCACGCGGCCGCCGGCCGAAGCCGCGTTCATCCACAGATGCGGCACATCACGGGACTGGCCCCGGCTGTAGCCGTGCGTATGCCCGAACAGGTGACCGGTCAGAATCCCCGTGTCGGCGGAGAGCTGTTCCAGCATGTCGACGTAGGCACAGACCTGGATGCTCTCGCCGGGCAGCCACAGCTCCGACTTGCAGGGCGCGTGGATGCCGGCGATCAGATAGTCGATGTCGCCGCCGGCCCGGGCATCGGCGATTTCGGAGGTGATGAACGCGGTCTGTCCAAGTAGTTGTTGCGCGCCGCCCTGCACCGTCAGGTTCGACTGCAAGCCGAGGAAGCGGAAATTCAGGTAGTCGAGCCGGTACCACTCCTCGTCGTGGCTCAGTGATCCGTTGCTCGGCGGCGCCGCGTAGTAGAGGTAATTGGCCAGCGCGTAGTCATGGTTGCCGATG
>NZ_CAXFCL010000270.1:0-21715 GCF_964000955.1 uncultured Abyssibacter sp. | reverse complement strand
GGCCTGCTCGCGGGACACGTTCTCCAGCTTGGCCATCGCCGCGCCCAGACGCTGGACTTCCTTGGCGCCGAGATGCTTGAGGATTTCCGCCGCCTCGGCTTCACCGAGGGACATCAGCAGAATCGCCGCCTGATCGACCCGGCTCATCTCGGCCACGGCCGCGGCCTGGGGCACTGCCAGTTCAGTCGCCATCATTCACCCACTGCCGCACGACTTGCGCCACCCGTTTCGGGTCCTCGTTGACCACCTGCCGAACCGCCGAGATCTGCTGCTCATAAGGCGCGCTCAGGTCGATGGAAAACGGCTTGCTCGGGTCCGCCAGGGCTTGCTGAGCGCCCGGCGCGCGGCCGCCACCGGCGGCCTGTGACAAGGTGACCTGTGCGTCATCCTGCATACCCATCAGGCTGGCATCGGCACCGGCGCCGGCCAGCGCCATCTGCTGGCCGCCCATCATCTGCGCGGGCGAGCGCAGCAGGCTCTTGAGCATCGGCCGCACCAGCGCCATCAGGATGATGATCACCAGCAGGACGCCACCGCTCTGCCGTGCAAGGTCCTTGATCCAGGGCTGTTGCCACAGAGGCGGCGGTTCGATGGCTTCGAGTTCGCCCACCTCGTTGAGGAAAGGCGCGTTCATGACCGACACGCTATCGCCCCGCGCGGCGTTGAACCCGATCGCCTCGCGAACCAGCGCCTCGATGCGGCCCAGTCGATCCGCGTCCAGCGGCTGCATCACCACGTTGCCCTCGGCGTCGCGGCTGGGCACATGATCAACCAGCACCGCGGCGGACACCCGCTGCAGACGGCCGACGGACTCGCGCAGATAGCGCGTGGTCTTGTCCAATTCGTAGTTGCGGACTTCCTGTCGGCGCACCGCGCCCGCGGCGGCCAACTGCCCTTCGCGGGGTACCGGCGTCGTGCCCGGCAGTCCTTCGGGCTTGTTGGTCGTCGCACCCGGCACGCCGGTGGGCACGGCGCCGGCGGAGCTGTCCTCGGAGGTCTGTTCGGAGCGGATCGCGGCCTCCGGCGCGTAGCGTTCCACCGTCTCTTCCTGCACCGCGTAGTTCATGTCGGCGGTGACCTGAACGCTCAGCCTGGCCGCACCGACCATTGGCGCCAGCAACTCGCGAATGCGATCGGAAAAGGCCTGCTCCACCCGACGCGTGTGCTCGAAGTTCTTGTTGGTGATGGCCAGTTCGCTGTCCTGATCACCCGACGAAAGCAACCGCCCCGCCTGATCAACCACCGAGACGCGACCAGGTTCCAGCGAGGGCACGCCGGCGGATACCAGATGCTGGATCGCGGCGATCTGCGTGCGTTCCAGACTGCGACCGGGGAACAACTGGACGACCACCGAGGCCGTGGGCTCACGACGCTGGCGCACGAACGGCGACGGCTTCGGCACCGCCAGATGCACCCGCGCCTTGTCCACCGGTTGCAGACTGGTGATGGTGCGGCTCAGTTCGGTTTCCAGCGAATGCTGGTAGCGGGCCGATTCCATGAACTGGCTGACGCCGAGACCCGGATTTTCCTGCATGGACTCGAAGCCCACGCCGGCGCCCTGCGGCAACCCCTGGGCGGCCAGGGTCAGGCGAGCCGCCTGCACGTCGGCACCGTCGACCATCACCGCGCCGCGGGTCACGTCCATCTTGTATTCAATGCCCTGGGTCGCCAGCGAATCGGCGATGGCGGACAGGTCGCGCTCGGCCAGTCCGGTGTAGACCGGGACCAGCGCCGGCGACTGCGACCAGAAGTACACCGTCACCCCGATCGCCACGGCGGCGGCGATGCCGACCAGCAGGGTCAGCTGCCGCAGTCCCGGCACCTGGCCCAGGCGGTCGGCGAGCGTGTCTTGTGCGGCAATGTCGGTCATGGCTGCGGGTGCTCAGTCGGTGGCGCGGATCATCAGATCGGCATGTTCATGACGTCCTGGTAGGCGTTGACCATGCGATTCCGCACCTCGGTCAGCGCCGTGAAGGACACCTGGGCCCGCCCGGAGGCGAGCATGACGCGGGCCAGATCGGCCTGCGGGTCACCCATCTGGAAACGGGTCTTGAGATCGTTGGCGGTCTGCTGCGTGGCATTGACCGAATCGAGCACATCCTTAGCGGCCTCGGCGAACGAGGTTTCCGGTGCGCGGCCAACCGTGCTGATCGACTCGGCGGCCGCTGGCTGGTCCGCCAGAGCCGGCGACTGCGAACGCAGGCTACGGATCTGGGACAGCACGCTCTGAATCTCGATGTTGGACATGACTCGGGTTGTCGGTGACTGGGTCTGGGAAAACAATCCTTACCGCGACTGGGGCAAGTTCCGTTCCTTGGTGCTGCCCGCGATCGTGTCGGTTTCCGGACACGACCGCGGCATCACGGGCCTAGCGGCCCAGGTCGTACTTGCGCAGTTTTTCGACCAGCGTCGTTCGCCGCAGATGAAGCAGCTGGGCGGCATGCGCGACAACACCGTTGGACGCGTCAAGTGCTTGACGGATCAACGCCATTTCCACGCTGGCGATGTGATCGCGCAGGTCAATGCCGCTTTCCGGCAGGCTCGGCTGAGCAGCGCGGGCCGGCTGCGTCGCGGACTGGTCAGCAGCCGTCGTGCCGATGAAGGATTCGGTGACGCCGGTGTCCGCCGGCTGGTAACGGCCGGGTAGTTCTTCCATGCCGACCACCTGACCGGGATGCAGCACGGACAGCCGCTCGACCAGATTGGCGAGCTCGCGCACGTTGCCGGGCCAGGCATATTGCTGCAGCGCTCGAACGGCATCGTCGCTCAGTGCGACATCACCGCGGCCGTCAGCCTGCAACGAGGCGATCAGGTCATCGACCAGACGCGGCAGATCGGCGATCCGATCCGCCAGCCGGGGCATCTCCACCGGGAACACGTTCAACCGGTAGAACAAATCCTCGCGGAAGTCGCCGGACACGATGCGTGATTCGAGGTCGCGATGGGTCGCCGCGATGATGCGCACGTCGCATTGCCGGGTTTCGTTGCCTCCAACCCGCTCGAAGCTGCGCTCCTGCAACACGCGCAGAATCTTCACCTGCATCGGCAGGCTCATGTCGCCGATCTCGTCGAGGAACAAGGTGCCACCCTCGGCCAGCTCGAAGCGACCGCGACGCTGGGCCACGGCGCCGGTGAAGGCACCCTTTTCGTGCCCGAACAGTTCGGACTCCAGCAGGTCGGCCGGAATGGCGCCGCAGTTGACCGCGACAAAGGGCTTGTTGGCGCGGCGTGACAGTGCATGAATGCGCCGGGCCGCGACCTCCTTGCCGGTGCCGGACTCGCCGGTGATCAGCACCGTCGTATCAAACGGCGCCACCTGATCAATCATGCCGCGCACGCGCTGAATGGCCTGGGACTCGCCGGACGGCCCCAGCCGTGACAATGCCCGCTCGGCATCGGAATCCATGCGCTTGACGCTTACACGCTGCATCAGTTCGGAGAGCTGCTGGTGCCGGATCGGCATCTGCAACACCGCATGTTCGTCCGGGTGCAGCCCGTGCGGCGCCTCGGCCTGTTCGGGCAGCAGCAGAATGAATGGAAACTGGGGGTCGCGCTTGAGCCAGGCATAGAACGCATCGGCCTGGTCACCAAGATCGCCGATGACGATCGCCGCGTACTCACGGGGCCGCGTCTTCTGTGCGCGAAGCGCGTCGACGTCGGTCCAGCATTCAGGGGTGAAATCGACGAACTCGAGGACGGCGCCGACGGAACGGCCCTGCTCACGGTTGGTGTCGATGACGAGTACGCGTGATTCGCTCATGGGGTACCTCATTAGCCTCGGGCGGCTGATCCGCCCAGCTGTTGTACGACTCGGTCGACGCCTTCCATGAATTCGGCCTTGCCAATGAAATTGTCCGCGCCGGAAGCCGCCGCATGCTCGCGGTGGCCGGCGTCGTCAAAGTTGCTGACGATGACGATATGCGGCGGGTTGTCCTGCGCCTTGATCAAACGGGATGCCTGCAAACCGCCCATCCGTGGCATCGAGATATCGATCAGCAACAGGTCCGGCTTGTGGCGTTCACACAGTTCGATCGCCTCCTCGCCGGATTCGCCGAACGCGATCAGGTCGATCGCCGGATGATCCTCGAGCAACGCACCCGCCAGGGTTCGAAAGGCGCGGTGATCGTCGACGACGATCGTCCTGAATGTGTCCATGCTGTCCCCTTCGGTCGCGAATCTGTCGATGAGAGTCATCGACAATACCGCCCGGGGGGACCCGGTGCGAGGCGTCGAGTTCACGCCAGCGACTCGGCCAGCGTGGTCACCCGCTGGGCGCGAAGCTTGGCGGATGCAATGCCCAGCGCCTCGCGGTATTTGGCGACGGTGCGCCGCGCCACGGTGACACCCCGGCGCGCCAGGATGGCGGTGATATCGGCATCGCAGAAGGGTTCATCCTGGGGCTCGCCGGCCACGATCTCGCGGATCATGGCCTTGACCGCGGTCCCGGACGCGCTGCACTGCGTGCCCGAACCCACTTCGCTGGAGAAGAAGCGCTTGAGTTCGAACACGCCCAGCGGGGTCTGGATGTACTTGCTCGTGGTCACCCGGCAAATGGTGGATTCGTGCATGCCGATGTCGTCGGCGATCTGCTTCAGCGTCATCGGCCGCAGACCGGCCTCACCCTTGTCGAGAAACTCCGGCTGGCGCACGAAGATGGCCTGCACCGTCCGCAGAATGGTGTCGCGTCGCATCTCGATGCTGCGCAGGAACCACCGTGCTTCCACCAGCTGATCATTCAACGCGGCAGCATCGGAGCGATTGCACTGCCCCAGCATGCGTTCGTAAGTGGTGTTCAGGCGCAGCTGCGGATGCGCGGCACTGTTCAGGCGCACCGATACGGCGCCCCGTTCGGTGATTTCGACAATGGCGTCCGGCACGGTCAGTTCGGACGCCGAGGCGTCCAGACCCGGCTTGGGATTCAGCCGGCGGATGCAGTCAATCGCCTGGCGCAGGGCCACACGATCCACGTCCAGCGTGTCGCAAAGCCAGTCCAGTTCGGCATTGGCCAGTGCTTCGAGGTGATCGCTCACGATGCGGATGGCCAGCGGCGCGGCTTCCTCGTCGCTCAGGATCAACTGCGCCAGCAGGCACTCCCGCAGGTCCAGCGCACCGATGCCGGCGGGGTCCTGCTGCATGAATTGGGCGCGGACGCGTTCGACGTGCTCAACATCCACATCGAGCCCGGCGTCACGCAGGCCGCGGGCGATATCAGCGGGGCGCTCTTCCAGGTAGCCGGTTTCATCCAGCGCATCGAGCAGGGTCAGCGCGATTTCCAGATCCATCGGGTCGGAAAACGCGACCTGCAACTGATCCAGCAGCCGGGCGCGAACGCTACGGTCGCTGTCGCTGGGCTGACGCTCTTCAGGAATGCCGTCGCCGGCCGATGACCCCAGAATCTGGATGTCGTCGAACGATTCGGGTTCGTCGCTGGCGGCGACGTCATCGGACTCCAGCATCAGGTTGCGATCCAGCACCTCGGCGATCTCCTGCTCGAGCTCGACGGCCGACAATTGCAGGAAACGGATGGATTGGATCAGCTGCGGCGTCATCGTCGCCGAAGTTGCGATCCGTGCGCCAAGATTCTGTCTCATCAGTCGTCCTCCCGAAGCCGCCAGATCCGGTTGGCATCTGGCATGGCGTCAGTATTCCGACTGGCCGTGAACCCAACAATCGGGACGATCCCCACCCCTTGTAGGGGTTTCCCCGACACACCCCCACACACCGCTGTAGGGGTGTCGGCACGGATGACGGAAACCCGCCACAACAACCTGGCAAGGCGTTGTTTTAAAAGGGTAATCAAGAAATCCGCGTAGACGCCGACGGCGGGATTCCGGCGACGGTGAAATGACGGCTGACCGATGGCTGGTGGGGTGAACCCGGTTGAACGGTCAGGCGATCCGGCCCGACCGGTGGGGATCAGTGCTGGGTGTCGTAGTGACCCCGAACCGCGAACCGGACCAGCGCGTTGGCGGTGCTGATCCCGAGCGCCTGCATGATGCGCGCCCGATGGGTCTCGACCGTCTTGACGCTGATGTCGAGTGCGGCGGCGATCTGCTTGGTGGACTGGCCGCTGGCGAGCGCCCGCAGCACATCCCGCTGACGGGGTGTGAACAAGGGACGCCGACCGGCGTTCTCCCCGGTCTGGTCGCAACGCCGCCGCCGCGGAGTATCGAACATCGCCCGCGAGACCCGCGGGCTGACAAAAGTGTCGCCGTTCATCACCGCGCCAATGGCAACCGGCAGTTCCTCGGGGGCTGAGTCCTTCACCAGGAAACCGGCGGCACCCACGGCCATCGCCTCACGGACATACTCGGACTCGGCGTGCATGGACAGCACGAGCACCCGGGTGTTCGGAAAGCGCTTGTCGCAGTCCTTGATGATGTCGATGCCATGCATGTTGGGCATCGCGAGATCCAGCAGCAGGATGTCGGGTTCGCGCGCCTCGACCAGGGGAGCCACCTGCGCCCCGTCGCCGGTCTCACCGACCACGTCGACACCGTCGATGGACTCCACCAGCGAACGGATTCCGGCGCGAACAAGCGTGTGGTCGTCCGCCAGCAGAATGCGAACGGTACGGGGGCTCGCCTGCGAGCAAATCGCTGCGATGTCGTCGGCCTGCTGAGCTTTCACCGGTATGTCTCTTCCGGAGTACGCCGTGTTCCCTGAAGTCGCTCTGACACTAACGCAAGCCCCGAACGCAGACAACGTGGGCCTGTACAGCCTGATCGCGTCCGGACAAAAACTCCCCGCATGACCACTCCCATAGACATGCATGGATACTATCCGAAAAATTTCGCAGGGTCTGAACATCCCCTGTGGACGGGGTGATCAGGGTGACGAACGTGCGCGATTCAGTCGCGATCGGGACCGGACTGATGACTGCGATAGGCGCGGTCGGCGTCCTGGCGACGGCTGACGGTCTGCCGATGCTCCGCGAGGCGGTTGCGAACCCGTCGGGCTTCGGCTTCCAGTTCGAGATGACGATCGAGCACGGCTCGCAACGCCTGCGGCGGCACCCCGGACCACTCGACCTGACGGACGATTTCGTCGTATCGGTGCCAGGCGTCGCGACCGGCCAGGGGGTCGTTCTCGCCCAGTGCGCTCCGACAGGCGTCCTGCGCGTCCAGCACTCGTTGAGTCAGGGCGCTCACCCAACCGCCACCCGGCCAGGGACCGGCGCGATGGACGCCCAGGCGCCGCGGACTTCCTCCATCAATTCCGCCGCCTCGTCCAGCGCGCCGACATCGGCATGCAGATTGGCGTCCAGCAGGCGACGGATCACGTAGTCATAAAGACTGTCCAGCCGCTCGGCCAGACCACCTTCCACATCAAAATTGAGACTGGCCCGCAAGGCTTCGACAATGGCGATGGTGCGACTGATGCGTTCGCCCTTGCCAGCCAGATCACCGCGCTGGATACAGCCCCGCGCCAGCGCCATGCGCTCGGTGGCGCCATCCAGCAACAGCTGGATCAGGCGGTGCGGGTCCGCCCCGGTGACTCCGGTCATGACCTGGTTCTGCTGATAGGGATTGGCGCGATTCCTGGATAGATAGTTCATCGATGTCTCCGGCTACAGGAACGGTTGCCCCGCCCTAACCCGCTTCCGTCCGGGTAAAGCCCGGCAGCGAGTTCAATTGTTGACTCAGGTAGCTGCCCGTGGATTGCAGGCTGGCTACCAGTTGATCCATCGCGGCGAACTGCGCTGTCAGCCTTGACTGGAAACGCTCCATCCGTCGATCCAGGCGCTCGCCCTGTACTTCGATTTCCTCCAGCCGTGTTTCCAGGCTGTCCTCGCGTGCGTCGATCCGACCATCGTCACCGGTGAACCCGTCCAGATAGGCACCCAGCTGCGCGGCCAGACCGTCATCGCCACTGAACAGCTCGACAACGGCGTCAAGGTTGGTATCGGCCATCTCCTGCATCACTGAAGCGTCGAATTTCATGGTGCCGTCGACATCAAAGCTGATCCCGACCTCGGACAGCGAGCCGATGGTGCCGTCAAATTCCTGGGTCATCATCGAGCGCAGGGACTGTCGGGCGCCAAGCGCCAGCGGATCGCCCACCAGTGCGCCGGATGTTCCACCGGGCACCGCCAGCGACACCGATGTCAGAGTGACCTGGGCATTGTTGTAAGCCGTGACGAAAGACTGGACCGCATCGGTGACCGAACTGCGATCGCGATCCACGTTGACGACGATGTCGGCGTCCGCGTCGGGCGTTTCCGACAGCAGCGTGAACGTGAGGCCATCGACCACATCGGTGATGGTGTTGGTCGACGAGGACCGAATGAAGCCGTTGATCGAAAGCTGGCTGTCCAGCGCCTCGGAGAATTCGGTGAGATTCTCGGTCACGCCCGGGTCGTAGACCAGGTCGCTAAGCCCTTCGCCGCCCGTGTCCGGTGCGGCGGTGACGCGAATGCTGTTGGCGGCGCCGGTCGTCTCCGACTCCAGCACCAGGCGGGCCCCGTCGTCCGCGGTGATGATGGAGGCGCGAATGCCGACGTTGTCCTCGGCGTTGTTGATCGCGTCCCGAATCTCTTCCAGCGTCGCCGACTCCTGGGCGACGGTGACGGCGAACGATGCGTCTCCCAACTCCAGTGTCAGGGTGCCGTAGCCAACCTCGGTTTCGGCATCGGTGTAGGCCTGCGAGTGCAGCTTGTGCGCCGAGGCGAGCTGCACGACGCGGGCGGCGTAGGAACCGATCTGAGCCCCGGAGCTGGAACTGACCTGCAAGCTGTCTTCATCGGTCGATGACGCGGTGGTCGGCGTGAACGCATCGGCGTCCTCCAACGCCGCGGCAGCGGAACTCAGGGAGTTCATCGCCCCCCGCACCCGCCCCAACGCGGACAGCTCGGCATTGGCCGACGAGGTTCGTCGTGCCAGGGCGGTGTCCTGCGCACTGCGCTCGGCACTGACCAATTGAGAGACCAGGCCGGCGATATCCAGCCCGGATCCGATGCCTAGTGATGAAATGGACATGCACGACTCCTTTGCTCGCTGACCCGCTGAGGCAAGCGCCATGCCCCGCCACCAGCGCGATCTCTTCGGCTACGCGGAAATATCCAGCGTGTGAGGCGCTCCGCCGTGCAGCTTGCGCGCCGCCTCGACCACATCCTCGGCCGGCATCTGCTGCACAACATCGCCGGTCTCGTCATCAACGATGGATACGACCAGCAACTCCGCCTGGGCGTCGACGCGAAACCGCAGGCTGGTATTGGCCCCGATCATCGCCTCGTTGAGCTTGTCCACCGCCTGGTGCGTTGCCCGCTCCGAAACCGCCGGGCGTTCGCTGCGCTGCGTCGAACCGGGCACTGGCCGGCTCTCCTTCCTCGCAATGTAGGGCAGCGGAGGCTCGGGCCGTTCCCGGAGCGCGTCGGTGATCGGGTTGATTCGAATCTCGTCGCTCATCACCTCAACTCCGTTCGTGAAGAAAGTTTCACCCTCTTGCAACCAAAACGGGGCCAGGTACCAAAGGCGACCTGACCCCGCTCATTCATCCTCTTGTGGGGAGGACTAGCCCAGCAGGCTGAGGACGCTCTGCGGTGCCGAGTTGGCCTGGGACAGCATCGCCGTACCGGCCTGCTGCAGGATCTGGCCGCGGGTCAGCGCCGCCGTTTCCTTCGCGAAGTCGGCATCCTGGATGCGGCTGCGCGAGGCGCTCAGGTTTTCGGACTGCACCTGGACGGAGGTGACCACCGATTCGAAGCGGCTCTGCACGGCACCCAGTGAAGCGCGAGCGGTATTGACCGTGTCCAGCGCGCTGTCGACGAGCTGGATACCCAGCTGCGCACCGGCGTAGCTGCTGACGTCCAGCGTGTCGATCCCGGTCGAGGTCGAGGCCGTACCCAGCGAGGCGTTCGCCCAGCCGGCAACCGTGGCGTCATCGACCGTACCGGCCAGGGTGATCGCCGCGTCGCTGATCAGCGTGATCTGCCCGGTGGCGCTGTCGTACGAGGCACCCACGTTGGTCTGCTGGGACACTTCGTTGATCGCATCCACCAGCTGACCGGCACGTTCGGCAGCGCTGCTCGCACTGGAGATGGCACCGATGTCCACACCGTTGATGGTGACGCCACCGGCAGCGATCGCGGTCCCGAATCCGGTCATGCCGGAGGCGGCCACGGAGACGCTGGCCTGAGTCACGGAACCCATCGCGGCCGTGTTGGCATCGACGATGGACGACACGGTGATCGTCTCACCGGCGTTGGCACCGACCTGGAAGCTGGCACCCGAGAAGGAACCGTCCAGCACGTTCACACCGTTAAAGGTCGTGGTGTCGGCCACGCGGTTGATCTCGGACAGCAACTGGCTGACTTCGGTCTGCAGCGCGGCGCGGTCGGTATTGTTGTTCGTCGCGTTGGACGACTGCACCGCCAGCTCACGAATCCGCTGCAGGTTGTTGGTCACTTCGCCCAGCGCGCCTTCCGCCGTTTGCGCCAGCGAAATGCCGTCGTTGGCGTTGCGGGCCGCCTGATCCAGACCGCGGATCTGGGCGGTGAAGCGCTCCGAAATCGCGAGGCCGGCCGCATCGTCCTTCGCGCTGTTGATGCGAAGACCGGTGGACAGACGCTGCATCGACTCGGCGAGCATGCCCTGAGAGTTGTTGAGGTTGCGCTGAGCATTCAGCGACATCACGTTGGTGTTGATCACTTGCATGGCTAAAAACTCCTGGTCCGTTTAGGTTGCGACGCCGGCGGCGCCTGGTGCTCAGCGGAGCGTTCCAACCTGGACGTCTCGCCGATACAGCCCGGTTATCGGACCCGCCATGGAGAACTTTAGAAATTTTCTCCTCGCATCGACGTGGTACCGACGAATCAACTGGTCATCGACAGTTTCCGATCCAGCTTGCGCAATGGCCGCGAACCCGGTGAACCCCGCGCACCGACGGGAATGCCGCCAACGCGGGAAGACCGGATGACGCGTCGACGAAACCATGCGAAGTTTGCCGGCCCGATCTCGCGTGGACCCCGACGCCTCGATGCAACGGCGACCGATCCGCAATCTGCTGCTGAGCCTGCTGACGCTACTGTCGCTGGGCCTTGGCCTGGTTGTGCTGACCAGCCTGCGCAGCTTCGACAGCACGCTGACCCGGGAGATACTGGCGGGGCTGCTCGCCGCCGGAATCGCTTGCGGCCTGGTGCTCGGCCGACTGATCTGGCGGCAAAGCCGGGAAGTCAGCCTGCTCGAGCAGACCGGCGAACGGCATCTCCAGATGCTGGAAGCCATGCCGGATGCCCTGCTGGTCGTGGACAAGACCAGCGATCGCGTGATCAACGCCAACCAACGCTGCCACGGACTATTCGATCGCGACCCGGATGCCATCAAGGGGTTGCCGATCCACGACCTACTGCCCTCGCTGGAACTGAGTGACGCGCCGAATCACGCGGACGTCGGGTTGCTGGAGACCGAGATTCTGCGACCGGACGGACAGCGGATTCCGGTCGACATCGGCGTCAGTACGCTGGTCGCACCGCCATCGAACACACCACAGACGATTCTGAGCCTGCGCGACGCGCGCAGCCGGATCGCCGCGGAAACCGCGCGAGCCGACGCCGAACAGCGAACCCGGCAGATCATCCAGGCCGTACCTGGCGTCGTGTATCGCTGTGCGATGGACGAGTACTGGACCATGGCGTACATCTCCGAGCAGGTCGAGGCACTGACCGGTTACGCGCCGCAGGACTTCATCAACAACAAGCGAACCTCGTTCGGCGAACTGATTCATCCGGAAGACGCCCCGGGTCTGGCGACGCAGGTCGAGGCAGCGGCGCGGGCCAACCGGCCCTGGCTGATTGAATACCGCGTGCACCACCGCGACGGCACCCTGCGCTGGGTCATGGAGCATGGCAGCGCGGAGCGGGCACCGGACGGCAACGTTGCGTGGCTGGACGGCGTGATGATGGACGTCACCGATCTGAAGACCGCGGAGCGGTCCGCCGAGGAAAGCCGGCGGCGTCTCGCCGAGATCACCGAAAACCTGCCCGGCGTCACCTGGCGGGCCGAAATGGACCGGGAAACCCGGCAGATCCGCTTCACCCATCTGGCCGGCCGACTGAACGACAGCTACGTCGAACTCGATCTCCGCCGCATCCGTGACGACCCCGCCGGCGCGCTGGAGCTCATCCACCCCGATGACCGTGACCGGTACGAGAAGAAGGTCAGGGACGCCATCGAACACGATCGGTACGTATGCGAGTACCGCCGCCTGCGAGTCGATGGCGGCTGGGGCTGGGTCCGCGATACCGGCTCGGTCTACGACGCACCCGAAGGCCGCAATCGGGTCGCCGTGGGACACACGATCGATATCGACGAAGAGCGCAGGCTGACCCACGAACTCGAGGTCGCCAGAACGGAAGCGGAGGCCCATGCCGAGCGGCTCAGCCGGCTGACCGACAACCTGCCGGGGGTGGTCTGGGAAGTGCACGCGACCCCGCCCGACTATGAACTCCGTTTCACCTATGTCAGCGAGACGCCGCAAATCGCCATCGGCCTGACGCCGAAGGATTTCTACGCAAGCTTTGACCGGATGATGGGCTTCGTGCATCCGGACGACAGGGCCCTGATGATCGAGGAGTTCGCGCGCGTCCGTCACGCCAGGAGCGAAGCGGATCTGACGGCGTCGTTCCAGCATCGCATGCGCACGCCGACTGGACAGTATGTGTGGCGCAGCACGTCCTACCGCGGTGTCTTCGGCGAAGACGGCAGCCGCACGGTCTACGGCCTGACCATCGACGTGCACCGGGAGAAGATGCTGGAGCAGGAACTGCGACTGGCCCGCGAGGACGCCGACCGGGCCAACGCGGCCAAGAGCGAATTTCTGGCCAACATGAGCCACGAGATCCGGACGCCGATGAATGCCATCGTGGGCATGTCGCATCTGATGCGCGGCACCGACATGACACGGCAGCAGGCGCGCTATCTGTCGCAGATCGACTCGGCGGCCCAAACGCTGCTGCGCCTGCTCAACGACATCCTCGACCTGTCCAAGATCGAGGCAGGTCATCTGGGCGTCGAGGCCGTGCCATTCGAACTGTCCATGCTGATCGATGACCTCGGCAACCTGATGGGTGAAGGCGGTCGCGAGAAACAGCTGGAACTGTCGATCCGGCTGGCGGACGATTGCCCTGAGCGACTGGTCGGCGACCCGCTGCGCATCGGTCAGGTGCTGACCAATCTGGCGAGCAATGCCATCAAGTTCACCCCCAACGGCGGCGAGATCGATGTCGCCATCGACACCGTTCGGAGTGATTCGCACCGGGTGCGCCTGCGCTTCACGGTGACCGACACCGGAATCGGGCTGACCGCCGAACAGCAGGCCCGGGTGTTCGATGCCTTCGAACAGGCGGACGCGACGACCACCCGTCGTTTCGGGGGCACCGGCCTGGGCCTCGCCATTGCCCGGCGACTGGTCACGCTGATGGGCGGGGAAATCGGTGTCAGCAGTTCACCGGGCGCCGGCAGTCGCTTCTGGTTCGAGCTGGATCTGGAAAGGGACCGCGCCGGGCAGACCGTGGCGGCGGACCTGAGCGGCCGGCGCGCGATCGTCGTCGACGACCACACCACCACCTGCGAAGTGGTCATCGGCATGCTCGCGCGGCTAGGCATTGGCGCCGTCGCCGAGTTCGCGGGCCTGCCCGCGCTCGCCCGGATGGAACGGGCCAGGCAGGCTGGTGAACCCTACGACATCCTGATCGTCGACTGGCGCATGCCGGATCTGTCAGGCGCCGAGCTGGTGCGCAAAGTGCGTGAAGCACCGGCCCGTTACGGTCAGCCCCACATCGTGATGATGACCGGCTACGGTGCCGAGCACAGCCTGCCTGGCGTATCCGAGCTGCGGCTGGACGGGTTCCTGGTCAAGCCGGTCAGCCCCGGCCGGTTGCTGGAAGCCATCACCCCCGGCAGCGACGGCGTGCGCGAATCCTCGGCGGGTGAGCCCGGATATCCGTTCAACCTGACCGGCCTGCATGTGCTCGTCGTCGAAGACAACGCCATCAACCAGGAGATCGCCGCCACGATCATCCGCCAGGCCGGCGCCACCGTCTCGCTGGCCGACCACGGCGCAGAGGCGCTGCAGCGGCTGCGCGCCGACGGCGGCATCGATCTGGTGCTGATGGATTGTCAGATGCCGGTGATGGACGGCTTCGAAGCCACCCGGCGGATCCGCCAGCTGGACGTCCATGCCGACATCCCCATCGTCGCGATGACCGCGAACGCCATGGAAGGCGACCGGCAACGCTGCCTGGACGCAGGCATGGATGACTACCTTGCCAAGCCGATCGAGCCGGACGCGCTGCTCGAGATCGTGGCCCGGCATGTGGGACGTGAGGCGCCGCCGGCGCACGCGGACAACGGCGGCGGCACCACGCCCCTGCCGACACTGACCGGTTTCGCGCTGGACGACGCGTTGCGCCGTCTGGACGGCAACCAGACCATGCTGCGGCACCTGCTGGAGCGTTTCCGGACGGATCACTGCGACGCCGCCGACGCGATCCGCCAAACACTGGCCGCGGGCGACCCCGACCGGGCCGGACTGCTCGCGCATTCCCTCAAGGGCGCCGCCGGCAGCCTGGGCGCTTATCGCATTGCCGACCAGGCGCAAGCCATCGAGAACACGATCGAATCCGCCGGGGATCCGGCACCGCTGCTCGCCACGCTGGAAACCGAACTCGAGCAGGCCCGCCATGCGCTGGTGTTGCTGGAGGCCGAGGCGCCCCCGCCCTCCGCCGAGCTGCCAGCCGTCCAGATCGAACGACAATGGCGCCGACTTGCGCAGTTGCTCCGCGAGAACGACACTCGTGCCGTCGATCTGGCAGCGACCTTGAAGCAGCAGGTTCCGCAACCAATGCAACAGGCGATCGCCGACGTGACCCAGCGCATCGAGGCTTACGACTTCGCCGGCGCGGGAACGGCCATGGAACGGATTGACCTGGATGCACTGCTCACCGGGAGGGAGGAAAACAGCACGTGACGATGACGTCTTCGGTCGATCCGCCGACCGTGCTGGTCGTGGATGACACACCGAGCAACATCGACATGTTGCGATCGGTGCTGGCGGGCAGCTATCGCGTCAAGGCGGCGACCTCCGGGCGACGCGCCCTGGAAATCATCGACGAGGCTCCGCCCGACCTGATCCTGCTCGACGTGGTGATGCCCGACATGGACGGCTACGCGGTGTGCCGCCGGTTGAAGTCGGACATGAAGACCGCGCGGATTCCGATCATATTCGTCACCGCCCGCAACGAGGCCAGAGACGAGGAACTTGGTTTTTCCATCGGTGGCGCGGACTATGTCACCAAGCCCTTCGAACCGACCGTCGTGCGGGCGCGCGTCGCGACGCATCTGGCCCTTTACGACCAGACGCGACTGCTCCAGCAACTGGTGGACGAGCGCACCAGCCAGCTGCGCCACGAGATGGATCAGCGTGAGGACGCCATCGCACGCATCCGCTATCTGCACGAGTACGACAACCTGACCGGGCTGGCGAACCGCAGCCTGCTGCTGCAGCGCATCAGCATGGCGCTGGAGACCCACCCCGAACAGGTCGCGGTGGCCGTGTTCGATGTCGACCGGTTCTCCGCGATCAACGATGCACTGGGCACGCGGCTCGGCGACGTCCTGCTGCAGCAGATCGCCGGCGCGCTGCGCGGCGCGGCCGGTGGCACCGCGTTCATTGGACGGCTTGGCGGCGACAGTTTCGGCGTGCTGCTGACCATGGACAGCCGCGTTGTCGACCGCCTGCATCTGATCAATGAGCAAATCGATCGCCTGCTGGACGCCATCGTCCGCCCCTACAACCTGGAAGGGGAACGCATTCAGTTGCAGGTCAGCGGCGGCGTCGCGATTCATCCCAAGGATGGAGACACCGCGGAACTGCTGATCAAGAGCGCCGATGCGGCCATGCACGCGGCCAAGGAATCCACGCTCACCGCCTACATGTTCTATGACGCCGAGATGAACTCGGCCTCACGCGAACTGCTGACACTGGAGAGCGAACTGCGCGACGCGATTCGCGATGGCTCCATCGTGCCGTGGTACCAGCCGAAGTTCGATCTCAAGTCCCGTACGCTGGTTGGCGCCGAGGGGCTTGCGCGCTGGATCCGGCATGACGGACGTGACGTCGGGCCGTCCGTGTTCGTACCGCTGTCCGAAAAAACCGGCCTGTACAAGGCGCTGAACCAGCGACTGGTGCATGACATCTGCGTCCAGGCCCGGGAGTGGGCGAATGTCTACGGGGATCGGCTGAAGCTCGCGGTCAATGTCTCCGCCGCGGAATTCCAGTACCCGGGATTCGTCGCCGACATGCTCAGCATCGTGCGGGACACCGGCGTGGATCCGCGCATGATCGAGATCGAAATCACCGAGCACGCGGTGATCGCCGACCCGGTCGCGGCCGCGGACAAGATCCGGTTGCTCGGCGGCCACGGCTTTACCACGGCGCTCGACGACTTCGGCGTCGGCTATTCGTCGCTGTCCTATATCCGGCAATTGCCGATTCACACCCTGAAGATCGACCACTCGTTCATGGGAGGAGTGGGCGAGGATGAACGCGCGGACGCTGTCGCAGCGACGATCCTCACCCTGTCGAACCGACTCGGGTTGACCAGTGTCGGCGAAGGTGTCGAGCACGAGCATCAAATGAAGTTTCTCGCCGCCAACGGCTGCACCCTGGTCCAGGGATTTCTGTTCGCCGGTGCGATGCCGTCCGCCGATTTCGAGCAACGCGTCCTGCGCCGCTGAAGCGCTGCGGTCCCACCCGACACCGCGCAACGCCCGAACAGATGCCGTATCATCGCGCTGCTGCCCAAGTCATCAGGCTGTTCCGGTGACCCCGTCGCCGCGGATGCGGCGCTTCGCGATGCACCCGTTAGCTTTCTTGATTGTCGTGCAGTCGGCATGCGTCGACGCGTGCCGCAAATTGTTTGTTGTTGAGTTTTGTTAGGAAAGTTTCATGAGTGAAAAGCAGACCGGAACCGTCAAGTGGTTCAATGATTCCAAAGGCTACGGCTTTATCGCCCCCGCCAATGGTGGTGAAGACCTGTTCGCCCATTTCAAGGAAATCCAGGGTTCCGGCTTCAAGACCCTGGCCGAAGGCCAGCAGGTCGAATTTGTCGCGAGCCGGGGCGCCAAGGGGATGCAGGCGACACAGATCCAGCCCCTGTAAAAACGGCCGCCCCGTCCTGAGACGGGAAGCCTGAACAGAAAGCCGCGCCGATGCATATCGTCGCGGCTTTCTTGTATCCGAAGCGGTCCGGTTCACGGTCGTCAGGCCGGGGATGAATCACCGCTCGGGAATGAGTAGTCTTGACACAAGTCATCGGAAGATCGCGGGGACGACCTTCTCGAGGCCATGACCAGACTCGTGGCACCATCGAGTTTCGATTGCGTCAGGTGCGGATTCCGGACACTCATCCAATCAGAGGTTGGTCAATGCCTGTTGCGCCACTAGCAACCCGGTCCATACCGTCATGCCGAGCGACTCCCCCGCTGGGTGAACGGGGCTCCATCCGGCGAAGCCTGGCGGCATGACACTGCCGACCCACTTGACGGAGGGATGGAACTTCTCCGATCAGATCGAGTTCGACCGGATCATGAACACGCTCACGATCACCGGCCAGTACCGTGGGCGGCCGCATCGTTTCAGGTTTTTCGTGGCGGGTGTCCAGGGCTTTCTGGACATGCATCAGCACCCCGTCGAAGACACGATGGCGGCGATGCGCCATCAGTTCGAACTGTTCACCCACCTGGCCGTCATCGCGTTCAAGGACGTTTACGGCGAACGCAACAGTCGAGGCTACTTCATCACTCAGGTGATGCTGGAGCGTCTGGCCGAACGCTATCTGGGGAGAGCGCCCTCCGCTCAGGACGACTCCAACGATCAGGACCAGACGCACACCGGCGACACCGCGCGTCCTGGCAACAAACGTTATCGTCGATAACCGACGGGCCCGCGGCATCCCCAGACCGCGCCTAACAGGTGCCGCTTACCGACACGGGCCGATGCGCCTGTTTCCACAATGGTTTTAGACAACGCGGGCGCGGCAACGCTAACGGCGTTTTTAGCAATACACTGTCGCCGTCTCATCTCATTCTCTCAGTCCAGCAGCAACCGATCCTCTCAAACAAAACAGGCGCGGCCCGGATTCCAACTTGCGAGCCTTCCCGCAAGCTGCCAAATTTTTAGGTAGTGCGTATTCAGAGACAGGTTGCCCATGATTGTCGACAATCGCGGAGATAACACCGTTGCCCGGACAATCCTGTCCCAACTGGAAGCCGCTCACCACATCGACCTGCTGCCGCATGATCTTTCGCTGGGGGGCGTTTCAAAACTGCTGGACGCACTGTCACAGTGCTCGTCGAGCCGGTTATTGCTACCTCGTCCCATCAAGGCCATCAGCGCCGACGGACAAGCCGACCCTGACCTATTCGGCTCCGAACTCGACCGGCCGTTCCGCCAGGCACTGACGCAAGCTGCGACTGCCGTGACGTTTTCACGGTGGCTGCGACGATCCGTGCAAGTCCGTGCAGCCAAACAAGCCGGGCGCATCAACTATTCGATCTTCAGTGCAATGGACGCAGCCGACCCCAATCGTGCCTTTCTGCTCCACGGCACCATTCGCCTAACACTTCCCGGCCTCGGCATGGCTAGCGTCACGACACATGACCTCGCGACCGTGCACCAAGGAGTAGCAGCGGCAAACCTTGCAGTCCACTTCTCCGAAATATGGGACAGCGATGACACACAAGATGCCAAAGCCGAACTTCTGGCGGCACTCAAGCCATATCACGAACCACGCAGCCCGGAATTCATCTACTTCTTCACGCTCTACCATCTGCTGGGCGACATTCTCGACAGCCGAGCGGATGCCGGAATCGTCAAGAAGCGCACCGGCATTCTCGACACACTCATCTGGAACAAGCTCTATCGTTTTCAGCGAGATGCCGTACTGGGCGCCATCGGAAAACTGGAGCGATACAACGGGTGCATCCTGGCTGACAGCGTCGGGCTGGGGAAAACCTTCGAAGCACTGGCAGTCATCAAGTATCACGAACTGAGGAATGATCGCGTTCTGGTGCTATGCCCAAAGAAACTGCGTGACAACTGGACCGTCTACACACTCAACGATCGCCGCAACCCGCTGATCGATGACCGTTTCGGTTTCGATGTACTGAACCACACGGATTTGTCACGGACACAGGGGCAGTCCGGCGAAATCAACCTGGAGACCCTCAATTGGGGCAACTACGACCTTGTTGTCATTGATGAATCCCATAATTTCAGAAATGGTACGTCGACCACCCCGAACTCGAACGTTTCCCGCTATGGGCGACTGATGGAGGACATCATTCGCAGCGGCGTCAAGACTCGCGTGCTGATGCTATCTGCCACTCCGGTCAACAATCGCATGAACGACCTGAAAAACCAGGTCGCATTCATCACCGAGGGCGAGGATGACGCGTTTGTCGACCACACCATCCCCAGCATTCAGGAAACCCTGCGCAAGGCTCAGAGCCGATTCAATCAGTGGCTGGACCAGAATCCGGCACAGCGGACGACGGATTCCCTGCTCGATGCGATGGCCGTGGACGGCATGGGGTATTTCAAGTTGCTCGACATGCTCACGATCGCCCGGTCACGCAAACATATCGAACGCTACTACCCGAACAATGAGATCGGTCGCTTTCCCACCCGCCTCACACCGGCCAACATCAAATGCGATTTCGATTTGCAGAACCATTTTCCACCGCTGGTCGAGATCAACCGTGCTATTCGCCACCTGCATCTTTCCGCCTACGCCCCGCTGAAATACGTACGCCCGGACAAACGTGAGGAGTACGACACACGCTACAGCCAGGTCGCGGGTGGCTCTGTCTTCCGGCAGATCGACCGTGAAGCAAGTCTGATCCACCTGATGCGCGTCAACCTGCTCAAGCGTCTGGAAAGTTCGGTTCACGCCTTCGCCCGCACAGCGTCCGAATTGTTGACCAAGGTGGAAGAGCTGATTGAACGGCTGGATGCCTTCGATGAACTGCCTGTCGAAGAACTGTCGATTACCGATACCGAAATCGACGACGCCGAACTGGCACCGTTTCTCACCGGAAACAAGATCAAGGTCCTGATCGCCGATATGGACCAGCGGCGATGGCGTCAGGATCTCGAGGAGGATCGCGACGCCCTGAAGGGCCTGCTGGACCAGGCGCTGCGCATCACCCCTGAGCGTGACGCCAAGCTTGCAAGATTGCGCGAAGTCATCGACGAGAAGCTGCGCTCCCCCATCAACGCCGGCAACAACAAGCTGCTGGTGTTCACCGCATCTGCGAATACCGCCGAATACCTATACCGAAACCTGGCGCAGTGGTTCGTCGAACAACATGGGCTAAACGCCGCCCTGGTCCAGGGCGGTGGTGCCAATCGCAGCACCATCCCGTCAACGGGTAGCGATCTGCATCGCATCCTGGCGGCATTCTCACCCCGTTCCAAACAACGCCATCGGGCGGAAGACGAGGCAGCCGAACCCGAAATCGATCTGTTGATCGCCACCGACTGCATTTCAGAAGGCCAAAACCTTCAGGACTGCGATACGGTGGTGAACTACGACATTCACTGGAACCCGGTTCGCATCATCCAGCGTTTCGGGCGTGTTGACCGCCTCGGCTCCACCAACTCCCGAATCCAACTGGTCAATTTCTGGCCAAACATGGAACTGGACGAATACATCAACCTGGAAGCGCGTGTCGCGGGACGCATGGTATTGCTCGATATCTCCGCCACAGGCGAGGAAAACATCATTGAGCAGACCGAGCAGCAGGGCATGAAAGACCTGGAATACCGCCGCCGGCAACTCCATCAGCTACAGGATGCCGTGGTCGATCTCGAGGACATGGCGGGCGGGCTTTCGATCACCGACCTAACCCTGAATGACTTTCGTATCGATCTGGAGAACTTCATCGACGAATGTCCCGATGCCTTGGCGAACGCGCCACTGGGCCTCCACGCCTGCCGCAGCACCGCTGATGCAGATGAAGTGTCCCCCGGTGCAATCTTCTGTCTTCGCTACGTGGGCGAAGACACCCACGCCGATGCCGTGCACTACGCCCTATCACCTCATTATCTCGTCCAGGTCAGCGACGATGGCACCGTCGAGCTGGATCATATGAAGGTCAAGCATTGCCTGGACCGCCTCAAAGGCATGAGCCTGACCCAATCACGCCCCGACGGTTCCGCAACCGCGGCATTCAATCAACGCACCAACGATGGCAACGACATGAGTCACTATTGCCAACTGCTGGATGCCGCCGCCCAGGCAATCCTCGGGACTCAACAGCAGCAAGGCCTGCGAAGCTTGTTCACACGCGGTGGGACGCGATTGCGCAATGAATCCAGTCGCGCCGTGGACAATTTCGAGGTGGTCTGCGCGCTCTACTTGACGCCCTAGGGAAGCACTGATTTATTCGCGCCACCAAGACGGAGCCGGTTTTCGCGCAAGCCCAGGCGGAGTGAGCGCGATTTGGTCATTCCAAATGAGCGAGCGACAACGCAGGACTGCAGGAAAACCGGCCCGTTCCATACGGATTGCGCCTGAAAACAGGCCATGCGGCGTTACTCATCGTTCATTTGGAATGACCAAACTTCGCTCCTCGCGCCTTGCCTGGCCTGTTTTCTGGCAGCAACTTGGCGGTGCGAATAAATCAGTTCTTCCCTAGCTTCATGTCACCCG